>JAAUQA010000112.1 GCA_012032855.1 Candidatus Competibacteraceae bacterium | reverse complement strand
CTCTCACTTGACGCGAACGCCCCGATAAAAGACCGGTTTGCGACCGGGGCTGGTGGTGGCCGAATTCCCACCGACAGGGATAGCGAGTTTGTCCGGGGAAGTGGGCGCAGGTGCGGCAGCAAGCGCTACTCCGCGATAAGATCGACGGGCGGCTGACGGTGATTGAGGTGCCGAGGACGGCGCGGGCTCGTCTTCAATCACCGAGACTTCAGGAAACTGTGCCCGCAGCGCGTCTGCAAAATCCCTTAACACGTTATCCTGCGACTTCAGGCCGTAGGCGATGAAACGGGGAATGGCGTCCGGTGCATAAATATCCAGCATTGCCCCGAATTCCTTGCGTATGGCGAGGCGCATTTTTAGTAGTCCAGCGGCCAACGCGGGATCAACACGGTGAGCGGTCATGGCGGTCATCCTTCATCCTGGGAATCATGGGCTGTCGGTATCGCCGAAAACGCTCCAGCCTCAGACTGATGTGCTTTTCGGCAGTGTGTCCAGATTACCAGGGTTGTGTAACGGCCTCATGTCGTCTCCGTATCAGTTTGTAACGGCGTGTAAAAGGAATGTAACCCTTGGGCTCGCTGCAATTGCGTTTGCTGCTCCGTTCGTGAGCCTGCGACAGCAAACCCGATTCGGTTCAACGGGTTGTACGTGCAAAGGATTCGAAGTCGCAAAACACCGACACAAGCAGCCCAGCCGTTACACTAATAAGGAGCCTTTGAATCCATTGTCTCTACATCCCGTTGGGTTATTGAGACGTTTTAAGTAACAAATCACGGCAGAACAAACCCAATCGGCACCCGAGTCATCTTGACCGGTAATACTGTTTTCCCCTTCTTCGTTAGCGCTTTGCCCCCGGTAAGTGGGTAGATAGCGGCTATTAGCCCATACCTCTCAAAGGTCGTTTCCGTTGCGAAAGAGCTTGTCTGGCATGGAACTTCTATAGCACAGCCTCGCCCCAGCGGGGCAAATTCATTGCTGAATCATCCAGCCAACAAGAAACAACGCCGAATATGGCGATTGGAGGAAAACGGTATGCGAGGTTTTTTTACCTACCTGTCGATCATGGCTTTTTCACTGCCGTGGCGGGCGGACCGGCTTTTGCCGAGAATGGCGCATCGACGGACATCACCACAACCGAAGACCTTGAAATTTTGCACCACGAACTGTTGGAACTGACCCCCTCGGACCCAACCGATCGCCAACAACTGTCGCCGGAAACGGAATCGGCTCAAGGCATGCCTGCCGATTCGTTCGTATTATCGTTTCAGGCGTTTGGTCGGGATTTCGAACTGGTGTTGGAGTCGAATGAACGCCTGATGGCCAATTTGCCGCAAGCGCAGCGGGAGAGGCTGCGTAACGCCGCGCAGTTTTATCGTGGTCAGGTTACCGACGCGCCGAATTCCTGGGTACGCCTGACACAGATGGGAGGACGCTGGTCCGGGACGATTTGGGACGGTATGGAACTGTATGTCATCGACTCGTCCAACGACGTCGCGGAGTCTTTGCAGACGCCCGCCCTGCGGTCAACCCCTTATACCCTGATCTACCGGTTGTCGGACACGGTTTCCAACCGTCCTCAGGAGCCGGTTAAGGACTATGTCGATCCGGCCACCGAAGGGGGTGGAGATGATGCAACTCTCGAAAGAAACGAGC
Source organism: Candidatus Competibacteraceae bacterium (assembly GCA_012032855.1). The sequence goes on along the minus strand of JAAUQA010000112.1, from coordinate 6,837 downwards.
GACCCCTACAGGATTATCGATCCCAGGTGCAGAATTTGCAGGGATTGGTGCAGGCACTGCCCGCCGCTGCGCTGCAACTGGATTTGGCGATTATTGCCGATGTCCAATTCGTTCAAGCCAATAGCGGCAACGCGGAGGCTGCGGTCATGGCGAGGATGAATGTGGTCGACGGTATTTATTCGGAGCAGGTCGGGGTCAGGATCAACCCGGTCGAGATAAGACTGCTGCAGAACAACGGCTCGCTGACTTCAACGGACCCGCTGACCTTGCTCCGTCAACTCGGCAGTTTCGCCAGTGCGCCTGGATTTACCAATCCGGGGCTGACTCATCTATTTACCGGGCGTGATCTGACTGGGAGCACCGTAGGTATCGCGTACCTCGGTTCCCTATGCAGCGCTAGGTTTGGCGTTGGCGTGAGCGAGGTTAGGCAGGGGGGGAACGGCCGGCGCTTTGACGGTTGCTCATGAGCTTGGCCATAATTTCGGCGCTCCTCACGATAATCAATCGGGTTCGGCCTGTGCGAGTACGCCCAATGGTTTTATCATGAATCCCTTTCTCAATGGCAGCGATGAGTTCTCTCAATGCAGCCTCGACCAAATGCAACCTGAAATCGTCGACGCCAGCTGTATCACAGCGATTGATAACCCGGATGCGGATGTCCGCGTCAGCTTTCCGACCAATCCGATCAGTGCCGCAGCGGATACCGATTTTGACTACGTGATCGAAGTCAGAAACAGCGGCGCGGCAACCGCCACCAATGCGACCGCCACAATCGCTATACCCGTTGGGTTGGTGGTAGCGAATACGGCGGTTGATGTCGGTGGCTGTAGCGAGGGTAGCGGCCAGATCGACTGCGATCTGGAGGATATTACCGCCGGTGACGACAGGACGATCACCGTGACGCTGCAAAGTGCGGAGAGTGGTCGCTTTGTCAGCACCGTAACCGTGTCCGCCGACAACGACAGCAACGCGGCCAACAATACGGCGCAAGCCACTATCGATATTGCTGGTGATGGCGGTGATGGCGGTGCAGTTATCTTCGAAGCTCGCTTCGACGGTGACACCAATGGCTTCGAGTATGTCGATGACACCTTTGGCGGCACAAATCGACCGTTTTATGCCTGGGGCCAGTTTCTGGAAGGAGGTGGATTCAGTGGGGGCGGTCTGCGGGTAATGCTCGGTGGACGTGACGACGCGGATATTTTCGGCATGTCCGGCGGTTGGCGGCGAACTTTCACGTTGGCCGCGCCGCAGCCCGTAACCGTGTCGTTACGCTACCGCTTAAGCCAAGCTGCCAATTATGAAGCGGACGGAGTTCAGCGAGGCGCTGCTGGCGATAGACGCGAGCTCATCAGTGATTCAGGAAATGATTTTGTGGCCCGGATTGTCGGCGATGGGAACGGTGGACCGCTACGCACCACCGGCTGGCAGACCGTCGCTATCGATTTGGGCACCCTCTCGGCGGGCGTTCATGCCCTGACTATCGGGGGTTTTAACAACAAGAAGACCTATCGCGATGAGGCCAGCGAAATTCGCATCGATGATGTCGTTGTTGAAACGGCAAGCACCGGCACAGTTAGCGGAAAGATAAGTCCAATTCAATAAACCCCCTCTAAGTCTCCCCCTGACCTAAGGGGGAGATTAATACCCGTATCTGAAATAAAACCCGCTTCCAGGCCAGACCAACGATGGATAGGCCCGCCATCCGCCACAACCTTTGCAATAGCCGAGACCTAACGAAATATGTGGCCAATACCAGGGACGGTAACGCCAGGGTCGATGATCACGGTAGGGATAGTAATACAATTCGGCGGATCGATTCGGTCTTAAAGCATAACGATAACGATCGCCGGCATCGGGGCTTTGGTCCCAAAAATACAATGAATCAACCTCGATAATCGGGATGACCTGCCCTCCCGTCATAACCGTTCCTTGCAGTGTTCCAGATGCCGTCAGCGGTCGGCCTTCGGCATAGACAACTTCATCATACGGTATCCGGGCACGGGCCAAAAACCAGCCCTCTGCAGCTGTATCAAGCCTGGGTCTACCGGTTTGGTCGAGCGCATAAGCCTGCACTTCGACCAAGGTCCGACCAGGTTCGTTGGCTAAGGAACGGATTGTGCCGCCCCACCTAACCCGTGCTCCCGCGAAAGCGCCACGGCTTCTGGTTACCTGAGTTAACGACAGATCGTTTGCAGAGATCTGCCTTAAGCTATGCGGAGTGTTATACCGTGCCGGAGCCACCTCTGTTTCGGTATCTAGCCTGTTAACTGTGCCCGTCATTCCCGAGGTCGTGACAGTTGCACATCCCGCCGACAGAGATAGGATAAGGACAAGAGAGATTAGCTGATTGCTGCGCATGGCACTGTCTCCCGCCGTTAGTCTGACTTGGTCCGCAATAGGTACGGACTGTTGAGCCGGTACCAATCCGGCAAAATTCAGGCAATTTTAATTAGTTGCCTTGCCGTTTCTGTCGATTCATTGATCAGCAACAAACCTTTCGGTCGTTCTTATATTTTACTGTCTGTATGGTTATAAGTTCGATTCCAACGCGCGTGGAGTATTAATGACAACATCGAGCGAAAAACCGGCGACTCTGTTGGTTGTCGACGACCTGATTGAAAACATCGAAATTCTGAACGCCATGCTGTCGGACGAGTATCGGATCCTATTCGCCACCAGCGGGCCGGATGCCCTGACTGTGGCTGAGCAGCAGCGCCCGGATTTGATCTTGTTAGATGTCGTCATGCCGCAAATGAGCGGCCACGATGTCTGCGCCCGCTTGAAGCAAAATCCGATCACTCAGGACATACCGGTCATTTTCATCACCTCCAGGGATCAGGAAGAAGACGAGGAAATCGGCTTGCAATTCGGCGCTGTCGATTATCTGACTAAACCGGTGCGCCCCGGTATCGTGAAGCTAAGGGTGGGCATTCATCTCGAACTAAAACGCTACCGGGATTTCTTAGCGGATCTTTCCATGACCGACGGGCTGACCGGCATTCCCAATCGCCGCCGCTTCGATGAGTTTCTCGACACCGAATGGGCTCGCGCGATTCGGGCCAGAACGCCGCTTTCTTTGGTGCTTATCGACGTGGATCATTTCAAGGCATACAACGACCAGTACGGTCACGCCGCCGGTGATCGCTGTTTGCAAACGGTTGCGCAAACGCTGGCGGAAGGTTTACCGAGACGCACCGATCTAGTGGCGCGCTACGGTGGTGAAGAATTCGCCTGTGTGTTGCCGACAACCGATCACACTGGAGCGTTAGCGATTGCTGAACGATTACGAGAACGGATCGTGTCACAGCAAATCGACCATCAGCATTCCAGCGTCGCCACCTTCGTCACGGTCAGCATGGGTGTCGCCACCCTGCAACCCGATCCGCATACCGAATCCCAAGCTTTGCTGGAGATGGCTGATAGTCGTTTGTATCAAGCGAAGCGGGCCGGACGAAATCGGGTGGTGGGAGATGATAACCCTTGCGCCTGAAAATTTAGTGCGAACCAGAGAAAAACAAAATGACAAAAATCCGCCGTGGAACCTTACGACAAGCTCGGTCTGGAAAGGCAAAAACTCTGCGAAGTAAGCCAAGGTTCATCACAGTTTGCGTAAGCGTAGCGCTATTGTTGTTACTGGTGTGCACTTCGTTGCCGGCCCAAGAAGATGTAGCGATTGGGGAAACCGACTTAGCCAGTGAGGACGAACAATGGCTGGAGGAAATGCTTCAGGTACTCGACGAAAGCACTGAGATCGCCACTAAAAGCCGGCTGAATGCCGATTTCGTACCCGGAACGGTAACCGTGTTACATGGCCGCGATCTGGAAGCACTGGGAATGCGAAACGTTTGGGAAGCGTTGGCCCTGATCCCCGGCGTGATGACCCTCCAAAGAGTTCCAGACGCCCCGACCGATATAGGCTTGGCCATTAGGGGCTTAGCCACTGAGTTCAACTACAAAGTTTTGCTCAATGGTGTGACTATGGCCCGGGATATTTCCGGACTACCATCCCAGACCTTGACCCTGCCGATCGAACAGGTAGAGCGGATCGAATTCATCCGTGGTCCCGGTTCCGTTTTGTACGGCGATTTTGCCTATAATGGAGTGCTGAATATTCTGACCCGGCAAAAAATAACAGGTTATTTACGCGGGTGGACGAGAATGGTACAGCCATGCTGGGGGGGCAATATGCCTCTCAGAGTGAGGATGGCGCAACCCGATTCAGCCTTGATCTGGCGGGCTTTACGGGTGATTCAGTGGAAGCTCCTCCGGGTATTGAGGCCAACGACGATCAGCAGTCCGGTATTGCTATCTTCGCGCATCGGGGCTTGCAACTAACCGCTCAGGTCATCAATCGCGACTATGACGATGACCGAGAACGGTTCCGCACGGAACGAACTGAAGCTTTTGAGGCGCGGCAACATTTCGAACCGACGGCAGACACCCAAGGAGAACTGTATCTCTCCTATCTCACTAACGATTCCGATTTCGGACGCAGAATTTTTCGAGGCCAAACCTGGGAAGGGGGAGGGCGGCTGTTCTGGCAAGGCTGGGAACGCCATCGGTGGTTGTTACAATTTTCTTATGTTGATACCCGTGTAGAGGAGGCTTTTTTAAGGCTTCCACCAGCGCCGCCCGGCGGTCCTCCTCCGGGTGGTGGTCCTCCCCCAGGCGGTAACCCTGAACCGCCCCCTACCCCTCGTTCATTGAATTTACGCGATGTCAATTTGCGTTCTTTCGGTATCAGCCTTCAAGATGAGTATCAAGTGTCGGATCGATTGTCGATCACTGCCGGCCTGCGTTTCGATCGTCATGACGACCTCGATTCCACCATCATCACCCCCCGGCTAGCTATGGTGTGGCGCATGGCCGACAGCCATATCTTCAAAGCTCAATATGCTGAAGGCTACCGGACGCCCACCTTCTGGGAGGCGTTTTCCCCCGGCACCTTAACAGAGCTGGATCCCCTAACTATCGCCACGACCGAATTGAGTTATATCTATCGAGTGCCTGAGCGGGTGCTGCGGTTGACTCTGTTTCATTCCCGCTTTGAAGATTCCGTCACCCAACGGGGCTCACCGGATTTCGACTTTATCAATGCCGGATCAGCCCGATCGGCAGGGGTAGAGTTGGAATGGGAGCAGCGCTGGTCACCCCGCTTCAAGACTTGGTTTAATCTGTCCTATACCGACAACCATGACGATCGCATAACTCTTCTCGGTCCACCCACCGAACAACCGGACGAAGACCCGTTGACCACCGACTGGCTGGGCAATTTGGCCTTGTTTTATCAGCTCACTGACCGGTTGTTACTTACGACGCACTGGAATTACGTTCACGAACGCCATAGCCGGGAGGTGGAAACATCTAATGAGCATCGGGTCGCCGTTACCCTGAATTGGTTCGATGTCTGGACCGAAGGTTTAACCCTCCGGCTGGGCGTGCGCAATTTACTTGAGGCCGATCAGGATTCAGTGTTTCAGTTGCCGCCGCCGGGTGGCACTCGGACCATCGACTACCCCGACAGCCTGTTTTGGGGGCAGATTTCTTACGACTTCTGAAGTGACCCAGGATTAACCGGCAAGATGCCAATTTCGTCCACAAAGCGCCTTTTTCTGCGGTTGGTCATCGTGCTTGGTTGCCTGATCACGTTTTCTGTGGCGCTGGGTAGCCCACAAGAACAACGGGTGCAGATCGGATTGCGCCTGTTTCGCACCTTGTTGGCAGCGGATCAGAATCTGGCGGAAAAAGTAAATGCCGAAGGCCGTTTGGAGTTGATGCTGCTCTACCGTGATGATCGGAATCAAGCAGACGAGTTTGCCAAGTCAATAAAAGCATCCGGTCACGGAGACCAGCAAGGGAAAATTAAGCAATTACCACTTCAGATTACTCCCATTGATGTCGCCAACCTGGAAGCGCTGCAGTTGCCGGTTCCGGCGGCCATTTATCTGGTACAACCCCTACCGCTACCGCTGCTCAAAACCATTATTCAGTACGGTATTGATCATCGACGGATTGTGTTTTCGCCGTTTGCAGGTGATGTGGAAAACGGGGTGCTGGCGGGTTTTGCCATAGGAGTTCGAGTGAGGCCCTATATCAACCGGACAACCCTGGAACGATCCGGTATTGAGCTAAAAAGCCTATTACTCAAGGTGGCCAAGATTTATGATTAATGGCGTTAGTCATCATGATAGACGACGGGCCGACCGGATTGTTTCTCAGCTTACCCTGTCGTTTATCCTATTAGCGGTGGCGGTGGCCGGGTTGACCGCAGTTTATTGGTTTGTTTTGTTACAACCCCGATTATTAGTCGCTGCCGAAGCCAATGCCAAACTGGTAGCTCAAGCTCAAGCCGTATCCTTAGCGGAGGTGCTGCAACCACGAGGCGATAAGATTTCCATGATCGAAGTGGCGACGGAGATGGATAAGACCCTGCTTGTCGTTGATCCAGCTACCGGCAAACCTTTTATCGTTGGACTGACGCTGGAGTTGGATTACGAAACGGTTACCGCTAATGCAGGTATGTTTGATCTGCAACGTGGGCAAACCGCTTGTCAAGATTGTTTCAAGATTGAGATGTCACTGTACTCGCCTTGGACCGATGAGTTACTGGGCATTGCTTGGTTTTATGTCAGCCCCGCATTTTTCCAGCTCCTGAAACAAGACATTCTTCGCACCCTGGTTGTCGAAGCGCTACTGATTTTAGCTTTGCTGCTAGTGGTCTGGGCGTTGGGTACTTGCTCTGGGACGCCGTCTGCAACGTGAAGTGACGGAGAGACGGCGTGCCGAACAACAGGCACACGAAGCCAGCCGGGCTAAAGCCAGTTCCTGGCCAAT
>JAAUQA010000111.1 GCA_012032855.1 Candidatus Competibacteraceae bacterium | reverse complement strand
ACCTTGTTCTTTTCAGCGGGCGATTAATTTCTTCAACTGCGATTGGTGCTGTTCGCTCATAAGCCTTGATTATCACTTTTTGGGAGTGATGGATTAAATGGAAACCGATTACGTGGCAGTCCACCGAAACGATTTTGGTTTTCTGATACCCAATCAACTGGTTACATCATAATTTTCTTTGCTCTTTGCAGGTTTCTTAATAATTCTTTTTCTTCTGCACTGATTTCACCCCGAATAACCTTCTCTAGTAGTCGCCTTTCTTTACTGTACTGGTCTTTTAATTGTTTGATGATGTCCAGAAAGACGGTTTTACATACTTCATCCGAATCAGTCGGTTGCCACTGGGCTAAGCGGCCCAGGATGCTACCGGTTTGACAATCTCTATAACGCTCTATTAGTAAGGCTGTGGTATTTATATGGGGTTGAGATTGAAGTAATTCAATTAACTCCAACAATAAGGATAGTCCAGGAACGGAAATTCCGTGCAAAGATGTTGTATCGTCCACATGCTCGGCAAGCCGGGGTGCGTTTAACAAAAGTGCAATCGCTAGGCGGATCGGAGACCGTGTCGGGTCGACTTTTTGAGAGGATGAACGGTCCGGCGCGTTAAGCCGGGACAACGGGTTCTTTGCAATACCCGCCAAACGTTCGCTCATCATGTCTCTGAAATCACTGTCCGGTAATTTTTCCAGCAACGGTCGGGCCTGTTGTGAGAAGTGAGCACGATCATCAATGGTGGTGATCTCGACCGCGCCAGTCAGATGCTCAAAAAAATATTCGGAAAGGGGCATCGCTTTGTCTAAGCGTTGTTCAAACGCTTGCCGACCCTCTTTACGGATTAAGCTGTCCGGATCTTCCCCTTCCGGTAGAAACAGAAAACCGATTTGCCGCCCGTCGCGCATAACAGGCAACGCGTTTTCTAACGCTCTCCATGCCGCCGTTCTACCGGCGCGGTCACCGTCAAAACAGAAGATCAAACGCTGAGTAGCCCGGAACAACTTATCCAGATGTTCCCCCGTGGTGGCCGTCCCCAATGTGGCCACGGCATAGTGAATGCCGTATTGGGCGAGCGCTACCACGTCCATATACCCTTCCACGACCAGCAGACGATGCAGGTGACGCTCGTGCATACGAGCTTCGTATAAACCGTAAAGTTCCCTACCCTTGAGAAAGAACGGGGTTTCCGGTGAATTCATATATTTAGGCGTGGCATCTGCCAATGCACGGGCGCCAAATGCGATGACCCTGCCGCGTCTGTCGCGAATCGGAAACATGATTCGATCGCGAAATCGGTCATAAAGCCGTCCGTCGTCTCGCTCAATGGCTAATCCTGCAGTGACCAGATCCCGTGTGCTCCTGACTTTACTTTCCACATGCCGTATCACGTTGTCCCAACCAGGGGGGGCATAACCAATGCCGAAAGTATCGATGATTTCATCGTTCAGCCCCCGTTCCTGGAGATAGTCGACTGCTATACGGCGTTGCGGATGTTCGCGCAATTGCCGGCTAAAAAATCGGGCGGCGTGTTCGACAAGGGCAATGAGATCGGTTTGATTATCCGGTTCGGGAGCCGTGCCCTGAGGAATTTCCAACCCCACTCCGCGCGCTAGTTCTTCAACGGCCTCTAAAAAACCTAAGTGTTCGTATTCCATCAAGAAATTGATGGCATTGCCGTGTGCGCCACAGCCAAAGCAATGATAGAATTGCTTCAACGGGCTGACTGTAAAAGAGGGTGTCCGTTCCGCATGAAAGGGGCAAGGGGGTATTGAATTCACGCCCCGCTTTGCGCAAGGCCAACCGCCCGTCGATGATTTGCACCAAATCGACGCGCGCCAGGAGGCGATCAATGAAGTCCTGGGAAATGCGAGTGGCCATCAAACACGCTTAGGCGATACGCTAACAACTGCCAGCCGGACCTTATAGAAGCTGGTTAGATCAATCCGGCGAGATAAGTCACCCGCGCGCACCGGGATTCAATCAGAGAGCCGGGTTTTGACCAGTGTACTTACAGTGGTCATGTCGACCCGACCTGCGCTTGGGTCTTGATAAGATTCATTACTTTGCCCATGTCGCGTATAGACTGAGCGGCAGTATCGGTGATAGCGCGGCTGACCAAGGTCTCAACTTCTTCCGCGCTGAGCGCCTTGGGCAAATAGCCTTGGATTAACTCAAGCTCGAATGTCTCTTGAGCGACCAGATCCTCACGGCCACCGTTGCGGTATTGGGTGATCGATTCACGCCGTTGCTTGATCATGCGTTCCAACACGCTGGTGACTTGGGCTTCATCCAGGCTGATTCGCTCGTCCACTTCACGCTGTTTGATTGCGGCTGAGATGAGCCTCATCACGGCCACGCGTTCTTTGTCCCGAGCACGCATGGCAGACTTTAAGTCGTCCTGAATACGGTCTTTGAGAGACATAAAACTTGAGAACCCGTAAGATAGATGCGTCTGTTAGTAAAGACGGGTACGCCGGGACGATTCGCGGGTGAGTTTTTTCAAGTGGCGTTTAATGGCGGCGGCATGCTTGCGCTTGCGCTCTTGGGTGGGCTTTTCATAAAACTCGCGGCGGCGCACTTCTGAGAGCACTCCCGCTTTTTCGCAGGCGCGTTTGAAACGCCGTAACGCGATGTCGAAAGGTTCATTTTCTTTGACTTTCACAGATGGCATTAACCCATTTCCTCAGATGACCTAATTGTTGTCCAATATAACGGTTGTTTTTAAACAGTGAACTCATAATTATAAGCATTTATATTAGTCGATGCAATTTTTTGCGTACCCCAAAACCCCACAATTCGGCAGCGAGGAGGAGCTTCAATGCTGGTGCTAGGTATCGAAACATCCTGCGATGAAACGGCTGTGGCGCTCTATGATGGAGAGCGCGGCTTGCTGGCGCACGCGCTCTACAGTCAGGTGCCATTACATGCCGAGTATGGCGGTGTAGTGCCGGAACTCGCTTGCCGGGACCATGTGCGCAAAGCGATTCCGTTGCTTAGAGACGTATTTCGTCAAGCGGGGGTCTGCGGGAACGATATCAGCGGTGTGGCGTATACCGCTGGGCCGGGATTGGTCGGCGCCTTATTGGTCGGTGCTTCGCTGGGGCGGAGTCTTGCCTGGACTTGGGGCGTTCCCGCGCTGGGCGTACACCACATGGAGGGCCATTTATTAGCTCCCATGCTGGAAGCCGACCCGCCCGGTTTTCCCTTTATTGCATTGTTGGTATCCGGTGGCCATACGTTGTTGGTCAACGTCGAGGATGTCGGCCGCTATCACATTCTCGGAGAATCTTTGGATGATGCGGTGGGCGAGGCGTTCGATAAAACCGCCAAACTGTTGGGCTTACCGTATCCCGGTGGTCCCGCCCTGGCCCAACTGGCTGAACAAGGCGATCCTGACCGGTTTGCTTTCCCCCGCCCCATGACCGACCGGCCAGGTTTAGATTTCAGTTTTAGCGGCTTGAAAACCTTTGCCCTGAATACTTGGCGTAAACTCGAACCCTCCTCACAGAACCGGGCTGATGTCGCCAGGGCTTTTGAGGACGCCGCTATTGATACAATGGCCATTAAATGCCGCCGTGCTCTGCGCCAGACCGGCGTTCATAACTTGGTAGTCGCGGGCGGCGTAGGGGCCAATCGACGGTTACGGGTGAGTTTGCGGGAACTGGCCGAACAGGAAGGCGGACAAGTTTATTACCCGCGCCCCGCTTTTTGTACCGATAACGGGGCCATGATCGCTTACATAGGCTATCGTCGGTTGATAGCCGGACAACACGAAGATACGGTGATTCATGCAACACCACGCTGGGAGTTAGACAGCTTGGATACGCCTACCGACTCAAGCGCCAATAAAGAATCCATGCGTGCTAGCGAAGAGTAAACTCAGTCATTTCTTGGCGGTGCCGAATTTGCTCTCAGTACCGGCTAATAGGTTACGGATGTTGGACCGGTGACGCCATATCAACAGACCCACCATCGGCAGCAAAACCACGATATAGGCAAACGGAAGTTGAAACCACCGCAGATAAACAGGCGCCAACGTCGCTGCGGTTAATGCAGCGAGCGACGATATACGAGTCAATGCGAAGACGCTTACCCAGGTTGCTAGCACCGCCGTGCCGACTTGCCAGGATAACCCCAACACAACTCCAAAGGCGGTGGCGACCCCCTTTCCTCCTTGGAAACCAAAAAAAACCGGATACAGGTGTCCCAGAAAGGCTGCCAATGCAGTGCCGGCCAATCCCCACTCGCTGACTCCGGCAAAGGCCGCCAGCAGCACAGGCAATAATCCCTTTAAACAATCTCCGGCCAGCGTAATCGCTGCCGCTTGCTTGCCTCCTAATCGCAACACATTGGTGGCGCCGGGATTACGTGAACCCTGTTGGCGGGGATCGGGCAGGCTCAGTAACCGACACACGATGATGGCCGTGGACACCGAACCGGCACAATAGGCTAAAACAATGAAAAAAACGTCGCTCAACATAATCATCTATCTCATGCCGGGGTCTGGCGGTGTCGGCAAGAGGCTGTAACAATAGCCCCCGTTGCTTGGTCAGTGGAAATTGTCATGGATATTATCTTTATTCGAGATTTGCGCATTGAAACCGTTATCGGCATTTATGAATGGGAACGGCAAATCAACCAAACCGTCAGCCTCGATCTGGAGATGGCGGCGGATATTCGCCGCGCCGCTGCAACCGATAGTATCGAAGATACGCTCAATTACAAGGCGGTCGCTAAACGGCTGATTGAGTTTGTCGGCGCGAGCCAGTTTCAGTTGGTCGAGACCTTAGCCGAACGCATCGCTGATCTGGTGCTCAACGAGTTTAACATTCCCTGGTTACGATTGACCCTAAGCAAGCCGGGTGCCCTTAGAGGTGCGCGCGACGTCGGTATCATTATCGAACGGGGACAACCGGGCTAATCGCATGGCTACCGTTTATGTGAGTGTCGGCAGCAACGTGGATCGGGAAAACAATGTCCGTCAGTGTTTAGATAAACTCCGGCAAATCTTTGGTTCCGTGCAAGCATCCACCATTTATCAGAGTGCGGCAGTGGGCTTTCAAGGTGATGATTTTCTTAATCTAGTCGTTGAGTTCGATACTGGTCTTGACGTATACGCGGTCATCGCCCAATTGCAGAACATTGAAGCACAGCAAGGACGGCGGCGCGATGGCGACCGTTTTTCATCCCGTACCCTGGATTTGGACATATTGCTTTACGACAACCTGATCTTGGAAGAAACCGGCTTGAAACTGCCGCGCCCGGATATCCTGCGTTACGCGTTTGTGCTTTGTCCGCTGGCTGAATTAGCAGGAGAGCGGCGACATCCGGTGTTGAACAGCACGTTTTACGAATTGTGGCAGGTTTTCGATAATCCCACCGAAAGAGCGTCATTAAGGCCGGTCTGGCTGAATTTGAACGGGTGATTTCAAATCCATACTGATGCCCCTACAGTTCACTCCAGCGTTCTCTTTTACGCCCGCCCAACCGCGCAAAAATTAATCCCAGGAACAATCCGCCACCCAACACGCCGGCCCCCATCAAGAACAGCGATTTATCGCTGCTTTGGAGCAAGGATGAATTTTCCTGCTGTAAAATCCGCAATTCCTGCTCAAGCTGCACCAATCGTTGCTGTAACACCTGATTTTGCTTGTCCAATTCCAGATCGCCGCCGGCTAATTTACGCACTTGCGCCAACTCTTGATTCAAACGCTGATACTCGGTGCGGAAGCCGGTGCACTCCTGATCCAAGGCATTCTTTTCGAGAGTTAACGCATACACTTGCTGTTGCAGATTGTCTTGCTCTGACTGTGCTTCTTGCAAACGCTGGCGAGCGCTCGGGGTCTCCATCAAGAGCTCATTGGCAATCCACCCGCGCTTGCCGTCGGCAGTACGCACTCGGGTATACGCGCTGTCGGTGCCCAGCACATGCAACAGGCTACCACTAGGGAGCATCATCAGAGTTTTGTACTTGTCGGAAGCTCCGGCACGTAGCGGCACTTCCAACTGATCGGTCACATAGCGTACCGTCTGCGCCCACGTGGATGAGGCTGTCAGCCATAACCCTACAGTAAGCAAAAAAATAAACCCCTTGTAGGCTCGGGACAACTCCATAGTGCTGATACTCGTTTGGATTAATGACTGAATGGCTTAAATAAACAAGGTGCGACCGCCGTCTACGGCGATGACTTGACCGGTGATATAACTGCCAGCGCGGATCAGGAACAACACGGTTTGGGCGATTTCTTCCGGAGTGCCGGCGCGCTGCAGGGCGATGCGGGACAGAATATTGGCCTGGGTCGTTTCGTTCGCCCCCTGTTCGGGCCAGAGTATAGCACCGGGAGCAATCGCATTAACACGTACCGCCGGAGCCAACTCCCTGGCCAAGGACTGTGTCAACATCACTAGGCCGGCTTTGGCGGCGCAATAGATTGTATGCTGTCGCAACGGATGCTGGGCATGAATATCCGCCATGTTAATGATATTGCCCTGCTTTTTCCGTAGATAGGGCGTGGCCGCTTGGGCCAAAAAGAACGGCGCTTTGAGATTGCTGGCGAACAATTCATCCCACTGGGCTTCGGTGGCGTTCTCTAAGGGTGTTGGATAAAAACTGGAGGCGTTATTGACCAGCAGATCCAAACCATGCCAGCGGGATGCTGCTTGTTCAACCAATGTGGCAAGATGACCAGTGTCTTGCAAATCGGCCTGCAGCAACAGGACCGAGCCAGGACGCAACGTATTGAGTTCGGCAGACAAGGTTTCGGCAGCTTGCTTGGAAGACCGATAATGCAAGGCGATGTTCATGCCAGCCTGATGCAGGGTCCTAGCGATGACGGCGCCGATACGTTGGGCGCTGCCGGTAATTAATGCGGTTTTACCGATAACGGAATTCATAATGGGTTGGGATAGACTCATAACAGCAGAACATAAACCTAACCGACCAGCGCTTAGACGCGCAAGTTCACGCAATAATCCATGACCTCGTTACCTGCTCCACCTCAACCCGAACCGGCAGCATTGGCACACAGCGCACGTCTGACGGAACAGATTCGCGCCGAAATCGCCGCTAACGGGGGCATGATTTCATTCTTCCGCTTTATGGAACTGGCGCTTTATGCGCCGGGGCTGGGATACTACAGCGCCGGTTCACGTAAACTGGGTGCCGAAGGCGATTTTATCACCGCTCCTGAAGGTTCAGCGCTATTTTCCCGCTGCCTTGCCCGGCAGTGTCAGCAAATACTCACTCAAAGCGGTGGGGATATTCTGGAATTGGGTGCCGGTTCGGGAATTATGGCTGTGGATCTGCTATTGGAATTGGAAACCCTGGGCGACCTACCGACCCATTATTTCATTCTGGAGCTCAGCGCTGAGCTGCGTGCCCGCCAACGGGAGACACTGATTCAACGGGCTCCGCATCTGCTGGACCGGGTGCGGTGGTTAAATCACCTGCCCGGCTCCGGTTTCAGCGGCGTTATTTTAGGGAATGAAGTGCTGGATGCCATGCCGGTACAGCGATTCCGCATCACCGAGGAGGGACCCAGACCGCTCGGCGTAAGTTGGGATATGGATCGTTTCAGTTGGTGCGTGGGTGCTGAACAGCAACAAATCAGCGAAGCCGTGAAGGCCATTCAACAGTACCTCAACGACACCTTGCCGCTGGCTTACGAGTCGGAATTTAATCCGCAGCTAGCGGCTTGGTTGGCCAGCTTGGCGGATGTCCTGAGCAGCGGTGTTTTGCTGTTGATTGATTACGGTTATCCGCGCCGCGTGTATTACCATTCCCAACGCACTACGGGTACCCTGCTCTGTCATTACCGACATCGCGCACACGATAATCCGTTGATTCTGCCGGGGTTGCAGGATATTACCGTCAGTGTGGATTTCACCGCCGTGGCTGAAGCGGCTGTTACCGCAGGATTTAAAGTGGCAGGTTACACCAGTCAACATTATTTTCTGTTCGGTTGTGGCCTGGCGGAACTGCTCGCCGAGGTCGATCCAGACGATCAACGTCGCTATCTTGAACTTTCTCGACAAGCCAAATGGTTGACCTTGCCGGGCGAGATGGGAGAACGGTTCAAGGCTATTGCATTAACCCGCAATTGGGATAGGCCGTTGCGGAGTTTTACGGTTTTCGATGAACGGGGCAGGTTGTAACAACCTAAGCTCAGCACCGTATTCCCGTCAACAGCGACCAGTCCTCGCGTTGTTGGGAAGGTTCAAAGTAAAACCAAGGTTCGCAAGCGGCTTGTACCGCCGCTGCTTGATCACTGAGCAACCCAGCCAACGCGATTCGACCTTGTGCCTTCACCAAGGCACTAAAACGCGGGGCGAGTTCGATTAACGGACGAGCGAGAATATTAGCCAATAGCACCTCGCAGGGCTGAGTCGGCAACTGGTGCGGTTGCGACACTACGATGGATTGCGCTACTCCATTATTGAGTGCATTGCTCTCACAAGCCAATAACGCCTGCGGATCGATGTCCACTGCCCAAACCC
>JAAUQA010000110.1 GCA_012032855.1 Candidatus Competibacteraceae bacterium | reverse complement strand
CGATACGGGGTTGAGCGCCACTGGAAATGTAAGGCGCGGTAATGTCCTCGCTCAACGAGAAAGTGACGTGTGTATTGAGACCGGGATCGGCCTCGTCCGTCAGCGCTGCGAACGCTTGCTGGGCACAGGCCGGATTATCCCGCAGCGCTTGCATACGATAACTGGTTTCCGACCACAGCCGGCGCAGCGTAATGCGCGGTTCATCAAGCGGAGTATTACTCTGGTAAGTGATTTGCAACCGGTCTTGGCCGTTCAAGGTACCGATCACGTGACTGCATTCTCCCAGTCCCGTCGCCGCTAATCGAGCCAGCACCATATCGCAATCGGTGGCCCGCACTTGAATGACTGCCCCCAGTTCTTCATTGAACAACGTCGCTAAAATATCGGGGCCTAGATCATCCGGCAAGTTGATCGTGATTCCGACACCACCGGCGAAGCTCATCTCGCACAGGGCGGACAGTAAACCGCCATCCGACCGGTCGTGATAGGCCAATAGCCGACCGGCCTCGTTCAAGTCCTGTATCACTGTGAAAAAGGCGTGTAGATCGGCGCTGGAATCCACATCCGGTGGCACATCGCCCCATTGACCGTAAACCTGCGCTAAGGCTGAGCCACCCAGTCGATTTTTACCACGCCCCAAATCGATCAATATGAGTTGCGAATCACCTTGGTCAGTGCGTAACTGAGGTGTTAAGGTCGCGCGAATATCCCGCACCGGCGCAAAGGCGGATACGATCAACGACACCGGTGCCGTCATGCTGCGTGATTCGCCGGCCTGTTCCCATACCGTTTTCATGGATAGCGAATCTTTGCCGACCGGAATGGCAATACCCAACGCCGGACATAGCTCCATCCCAATCGCCTGTACCGTATCGAACAAGGCGGCATCTTCACCGGGATGTCCGGCAGCGGCCATCCAATTGGCTGATAAGCGCACCGCGCTCAATGTGCTAATTTGGGCAGCAGCGATATTGGTGATGGCTTCACCAATTGCCATCCGTCCTGACGCGGGGGCATTGAGTACTGCCAATGGCGTGCGCTCGCCCATTGCCATTGCTTCACCGTAATAACTACTGAAACTGCTGGCTGTGACCGCCACATCCGCGACCGGTACTTGCCAGGGACCGACCATTTGATCGCGAGCTACTAAGCCGCCCACCGTGCGGTCACCGATGGTGATCAAAAAGGTTTTATCGGCAACCGCCGGTAGCTGCAATACCCGTTGGATCGTTTCCTGAAGGTTGATGCCTTTTTGCTCAAACGCATGAAAGTGTCCGGCTGCCCGCTGCACATTTTTAGCTAATTGCGGGGGTTTACCTAACAGAACGGCCATAGGAATATCGACCGGTCGATTGCCGAAGCGACGATCCTCTACAATCAATTGCGGTTCTGCGATGGCTTGTCCCAGCACGGCATAGGGACAACGTTCCCGTTCGCAGAGGGTACGAAAGCGGTCTAACTGATGCGAGTCTATGGCGAGTACATAGCGTTCCTGCGCTTCATTACACCATATTTCCCGTGGCGACATACCGGGTTCGTCGTTGGGCACCGCACGCAGTTCCAGTCGTCCGCCACGACCGGCATCGTGCAAAATTTCCGGCACGGCGTTGGATAAGCCTCCGGCCCCGACGTCATGGATGGACAGGATGGGATTGTTAGCGCCGTGCGCCCAACAAGCATCAATCACTTGCTGACAACGCCGTTGCATTTCTGGGTTGTCGCGTTGTACCGAGGCGAAATCCAGCTCCGCGGTGCTACTACCAGCCACCATGCTGGAAGCTGCTCCCCCACCTAAACCAATCAGCATGGCCGGACCGCCTAACACCACGATGGGCGTACCGGGCGGTATGGTCTGCTTTTCGACATGGCCGGTGCGCACATTGCCGAGTCCCCCAGCAATCATGATCGGTTTGTGATAGCCGCGCAGTTGTCCGTCAGACGTGGTTTGTTCCAGGGTGCGAAAATAGCCGGCCAGATTAGGGCGACCGAATTCATTATTAAATGCCGCTGCCCCAATGGGGCCTTCCAGCATGATATCCAAAGCCGAAGCGAGGCGTTCGGGTTTACCGTAATCGTGTTCCCAGGGTTGAATCAGATCCGGAATCCGCAAATGCGAGACCGAAAAACCGGTTAATCCTGCTTTCGGTTTCGCACCACGCCCGGTGGCTCCTTCGTCGCGAATCTCGCCGCCGGAACCGGTCGCCGCACCGGGAAACGGGGAGATGGCGGTGGGATGGTTGTGGGTTTCCACCTTCATCAGGATCTCGATGTTTTCCTCGACATAACCGTAACGGTCATCCTCCGGTGCCGGGAAGAATCGGCCGGCTCGCCACCCTTGAATCACCGAGGCATTGTCGCAATAAGCAGACAAAACCCCGTCAGGAGCGCAGGCGTGGGTGTTGCGGATCATCGCGAACAGCGAGTCGGTTTGCGCAACACCGTCTATGGTCCAGGCCGCATTGAAGATTTTGTGCCGGCAATGTTCGGAGTTGGTCTGAGCGAACATCATCAGCTCGACATCGGTGGGATTGCGGCCGATTTCTGCGAAATGTGCCAGCAGATAGTCCATTTCCTGCTCGGAAAGCGCTAGACCGAAGGACCGATTCGCTTCGTTCAGTGCCGCTTTACCGTCGCTGACAATATCAACGGTATTCAGCGGTGCAGGATCAGCGTGAGCGAAAAACCGATTATCTATAGATCGCAACACGGTCTGGGTCATGCGATCGTGCAACAGAGGTTGGATAGTAGCCAGATCCGTCGCATTCAGTCCTTGAGGCCGGCAGTAATAAGCGATACCCCGTTCGATGCGTCTTATCTGATGTAATCCGCAGTTGCGGGCAATGTCGGTGGCTTTGGAAGACCAGGGCGATAAGGTGCCGAGTCGCGGTAAGACCAGACAATCGGGTTCGCGTTCTGGTGATGGTTGAAACTCGCGCGGTCCATAGCTCAGCAACCGCGCTAATAGCGCGTACTCCTGTTCGGATAGCGGCGCATCGGTTGCAACGAAATGGACGAACTCAGCGTCAAGAGAGGTAATCGATGGCAGGCGCTCGCGTACGGCGGTCAGCAATTTCTCTCGGCGAAACGCCGACAATGCAGGGCTTCCCGGTAAGCAGATCATGACCGTTCTCGCTAGACACTCTGAATAAAAGGGGCGCGCTCTTGTGGGCAAGTATGCCGCCCGTCAATCTCAGGCAAGAGCAATAAAAAAACCCCGCAGCATTGGGTGCCTGCGGGGTTGGCGCGTGCGCTGGAATTACTTGTACATCGAACGCTTGAAAACGCGGTTAAGGCGTTCTTCGTTGGCCCGGCAGCAGGACAACGACTCACTGGCCATAGAACGCGCTTCGTTAGCGGTTGCTAGTGCGGTTTCAGCGGCGGACTTGGCGTCGTTAGCGCTGGCTTGAGCTTGTAGCGCTTCGGCGCGTACCTTTTCCAAATCGCCTGTGGTGGCACAACCCACGCTCAGCCCTGCAACGAGGGCTAATACGGAAATTTTCATGAACCGCTTGATCATATTGGACTCCTTAAGGATTACAGATAATAACAACAGGCCAAGAACATAAACGCAACGGGGCGTTACCCAATGACAACATTACCACAAAAACGGAAAAGTAAGCATAGGCCAGTAGATTTTTTACACGCTTGCACAGCCCTGTTGCAACACCCGCACTAGCCTCGTATTTCCACCCGAGTGCCGATTCGCACCCATTTGGCAAGACGTTCAATTTGAGTATTATCTAAAGCGATACAACCGGCGGTCCAATTAAAGTATTCGTGGACTTCGGGGTCACCGGCACCGACGCCATGAATACCGATTTGGCCGCCTAGCAGGGTGTTTTGAGGCGGAGTTTTACCCTGCTCCAAGGCACTGACAATACGGCGATGGGTTGCTGTATTGATACGGCCCTGTTGATAAGCGCGGTCGGCATATTCCCGATTGGGATAATCCAAGCCGAAGAACAACTTGAAGCGGCTGTAAGGGTTGACCCAACCGATGCGGAAATTGCCCACAGGGGTAATCTCATCGCCGCGCCGGTATTTGATTCCTGCTCCTCGGCTACCGAGCGCAATATTTTGAAACACTTCTAACGGACGGGTGCCTTTCATTACCGTCAGAGTGTCCGCCTTAGTGTCTACCAATAACCAGGGTTCAACGGGCACGACGGGTTTTGGCTTAGGCGGAGGGAGGGGCGGGGAGACGGCTACCGTGCCGCTTTGAGGCGCAGCACAAGCTGCCAACAGATAAACAACGATGAACAGAAGAAGAACGCGGGTTGACTTAGTCATTTTTCAATTAGCCTCCAGCACCACCTCGGTGAGCAGAGAATTAGATACAAAACAGTTCTCTTTGGCTTTGTTGTGCAACTGAGCCAAAGATTCGGCATCGGGAATCAGTGCCCCACTAAACGTGACTTTAGGGCGCAGAATAATTTTCTTGATCATGGTTTTGCCGCGCGCGTTCTTGCCTAGCTCCCCGGTCGCATCATCTTGATAGCACTCCACGGTATACCCTTGCAGCGCGGCGATGGATAAAAAAGTGAGCATTTGGCAACTGGATAGACTGGCGATTAGTCCTTCTTCGGGGTTGGTCAGTTCCGGCTTGCCGAAATAAGCGGGAGCCGATGAACCCTGCACGCTCTGACCGCCGGGGAAAAGCCAGGTGTGGGTGCGATCAAAGGTTTTATACTCGAAATCCGCAGTGCTACGTTGCCAGATAACGGTGACGTTATGCTTGTTCATCGGGTGATCCTCGGTTTGGCGCACATTATTGCAAGGAAAATCACCGATGGGAATCAGGGCAACAACTCGACTTTGAGTTGAATACGATGTTCATCCAGACGGGTTTCATTTCTGTAGCCGGTGATGGCGTGGTTTCGCGAGGTGCTCTGCTCGTCACTCGCACCGACTTCCAACCATTCACCCAAACGCCCTGTAACCGTCGTATACAGGCTTTGGGTTTCAACCCACCCGTCGGCGGTTTCACGCTGGCGGTGAGGGGAAATTTCCAGGGTGACGCGATCGCCTTGCAAACGAGGACGCACATAAAACCCGCTGGTCAGCGCTGATAATAGGTTGTGGAATACTCGCGTTGGCCTATACCATCGCGAACAGTGTAGCGTTCCCGCCGAGGCACTTGCGTACCGACTTGGATATAAGCTTCGCCACCATCCAAAACCCGGACTTGCTGGGCGATCCGTTCATCCCGTCGGCGCTTGCCATTATTGAGGCCCAACTGTAGCCTCTCATCGGGAACTCCGCGACCAATTTCCACCCTCCCATGGCGTCCCAGATCGACAGCTCCCGACCATTCGCCTGTGCTATGGTCACGTTCGGCTTCGCCTAGCTGCCTTACACTGATTAGTAAACTGCGCTGTGGGGTATCAAGTTCGTTCACCAACGCCTGGATTTGTTTAAATTGTTGCGACGTTGTGCGTAAAATGAGCTGACTACCGCGTCCCGTAATCACTCCTTGGCCTTGCAGCAGGGGGCGTAGCATTGGAATCATGTCTTCTGCGCTACGATGGCGAAGGTCGATGATTTCCAGACTGTCTGCCCAAGCCGGTAAAGCGACGAATGGCAAATATCCCAACCAAAAGATGAGCAAAAAAAGGCGCAGGGAAAGCTTATAGACACTACTTTCCGTAAATTTCCGCATCGGTTTGAGTAGACCCTATTGCTTGCGTTTGAGAGTCCGATCCGACCACTTGGCCAGCGAGTAAATGGGGTAGCCGATTACTACGACGGCTAACAAGATAAACAGAATCATCGCCAGCCAACCCGGCAAAACCGGCCAGAGGTTGCGTACAAAATACACTGCACCCCAGCCTAACCCCAGAGTAACCGCTAGCGCGAAAATAACGGCCCCAATATCGCTCTTTTGCAACATTATTCGACCATAGACTGACAAATTTAAGGTTCCGAACGCAGCAAAATCTGTGTCAAATCTTGCTCTTCTGGTCCTGATGGGCTAAATAGGTTCACCAATCTTCCAAAAGTGTAAGCCAACCAGCATCATTTTTCCGATCCCCATTGCCTCCCCCGCCGCCTGCTTGCCGCACACCACTTTGTGGTGCTGCAGGTTCAGCGGGGGTTTGGTTTTACAAGTGGCGCAGAAATTGGATGACACATCCCGTCCATTCACACGGCAAGCAGTCCTACCCGGAGTGTTGCTGAAAAGGTAACCAGAGCACATAACCTAATCTTATGACTCTAGATCAAGCGCTTATTCTTATCGTTTTATTCGCTACCTTGGGCTTGTTTATCTGGGGCCGTTGGCGCTATGACGTGGTGGCTTTGCTGGCATTGTTAGCGGTGGCTATTCTGGGCCTAGTGCCTTCTGATCTGATATTTTCCGGTTTCGGTCACCCGGCCGTGATCACCGTAGCTGCTGTGCTGGTGATCAGTCAAGCATTGACCAACTCCGGGGCGGTGGACAAAATCGGCAAGAAACTCACCATGTTGAGCCATCGACCGATTTCTCAAGTCGCGGCGTTGACCGGGTTGGTTGCGTGTTGCTCTGCGTTTATGAATAACATCGGCGCGCTGGCCTTGTTTATGCCGTTGGCGTTACAAATGTGCCAACAGGACAACCGTCCAACCTCCGAAGTGCTGATGCCGCTTTCCTTCGGGTCGTTGTTGGGCGGCTTGATGACCCTGATCGGCACCCCTCCCAATGTCATCATCGCCACTTATCGGCAGGAATTGACCGGCGAAGCCTTCGGGATGTTCGCCTTCGCGCCGGTCGGTATGGGCGTTGCTTTGATGGGCGTGGCGTTCATCTCGTTGATCGGTTGGCGATTACTGCCAAACCGGATGGGCGCAAAACCCGGTACCTTGTTCGATATCACCGCTTATATCACCGAAACCCGATTACCGGAAAAATCCAAATTAGTAGGTAAGGAATTGCGGGAGATTGAACGGATCGGTAAAGGCGACGTGTCCATCCTGGCTTTGGTGCGAGGTAACCGGCGGTTACTGGCTCCCGGTCAATTCGAGTTGTTGAGGGCTGATGATCTGCTGATTTTGGAAGGACACTCAGACGCCTTGAAAGCACTGGTCGTTGAAGCGGGTTTGGAAATCGGTGCGGGACAGACCGTCACAGCTGAGGATTTGAATTCGGAACGAGTCGGTATTTTCGAGGCTGTGGTGCGGCCCGGGTCACGCATTGAGGGACGCAGCGCCGCGCAAATCCAGTTGCATGAGCGGTTCGGCGTCAATTTAATGGCGCTATCACGCCAGGGCGAGTCCATGCGCCAACGGATCAGCCGCATCACGTTCCAGGTCGGGGATGTGCTGTTATTGCAGGGTGAAACCAAGACCATCGCCGCCAACCTCAATCTGCTGGGATGCCTACCCTTGGCCCAACGCAATATCAAACTGGGGCAACCGCAACAACTCATGCCGTCGGTCTGTATTTTTATTGGCGCCATAGTGTTAACTGCGCTGGGATTATTGCCGGCGCACGTGGCCTTTACCTGTGCCGCAATCACTTTGGTGCTGACCAATCTGATGTCACTGCGGGAGGTCTACGCCAGTATCGACGGTCCGATTATTATTCTGTTAGGTGCAATGATCCCGGTCGGCCAAGCGCTGGAAAACACCGGGGCAACGGCCCTGCTGGCAACCGGGCTGGCTGCTATTGCCGGCGATCTGCCGAATTGGGCCATTCTGACAATCTTGATGGTGACCGCTATGTCGCTGTCGGATGTGATCAACAACGCGGCCACAGCGGTAATCATGGCCCCTATCGCGGCCGGGGTAGCGAATGCGTTGCAGCTTCCCGTCGACCCCTTTTTAATGGCCGTCGCCGTGGGCAGCTCGTGCACGTTTATGACGCCGATCGGGCATCAATCGAACACCTTGGTGATGGGCCCCGGCGGATATGGCTTCGGCGATTACTGGCGGTTGGGACTGCCACTCGGTATTCTCGTGGTGCTGACCGCGATTCCGTTAATCACGCTGTTTTGGCCTTTATAGGGCACACAGCCTATCCGGCCTGTCAGGAGCGGAACAAGCGCGAATACTGGGTTTCATGTAGGGCGCTGGCCAATCCCAATGCCGGAGCGTTAAAACCGATGTCATCGTCATCCCGCACCGCTAATCCCCGCTGCGACACTGTGACAATCTCAGGTAAAGGTAGGTCAGAATCCGTTGGCTAGCCGTTTGTCCCAGCGGAATAAGGCGGGTTGCTGCCGCGACTTGGTTTTCAGCCCAGGACCATAAATACCCTTGGACAGAACTTGGCAACGGGATTTGCCACTTTGCTGCGGCTAAACTAAACAGTGTGGCAAAACAGGCCCGAGGGTTGCTACGCCACGATTCGGCCTCGGCCAACCCTAAATCTGCTAACAACCGGGCCAATGCCGTTCCTAGGTGCCGATCTTCCTGTTGCAGCTCCGCCGCTTCTCGGTTGGCGTAGAGCCACGCATTCCAGAGATTGACTTCGTCCAAGTCAGACACAACCCAAGCCCGATACAAGCGAGCGAATACCGGCACATCCAAATAACAGAGCGGATGGTGTAGCAAGCCCTTTAACCAATCTGCAGTGCTGATTTCGTCCTTGACCCAGCGTGCTGTTATCGCATACTCCAATCCCTG
>JAAUQA010000001.1 GCA_012032855.1 Candidatus Competibacteraceae bacterium | reverse complement strand
AATTCATTGGCTTGCCTATTCAGGTTATCCAGAGCACTTTTCATCTTCTCAATGTATTCATCACGGGTCGTCATAACACCACCTTTTGGTTGGATATAAGTTGGTTATCAGCAACCAACAAACTTTGACTAAGAGCAATCTGTAATCGATCTTGTCTGGTAAGATTTGGCAAACATTTTGGTCACCAGCAACGTTTTGGATCCTGGATTTCAAGTCATGTGTTAGCTGTTTAAATTAACCTTGCCGTGTAAAGATTCGTTGTCGCTTTCGAGGGGTTCCCCTTTGAGCACCGCTTTGCCCGCCTCGAACCAGAACTGTACAGCGTTAAAACCTGAATTATCCCAATATTCACCTTGCTGGGCGGCTACTTGTATCAGCAGAATGTCAGGATCGTCCTGACCTTTAGGAAACCAAACTTTCCAAAGTCTTCGGATTCCAATCTTTTTTGATAAGCTCTTGGTCATAGCTAATTGCAGCTGTGCCCGATATGGACACGAATCTGTTTGCAGCTTGCATTGTTACATTGATTTGAGGGGTTTGCAGCATTTCCGTTATTTTCGCTGATTCTTCGCGGGTTATGAACAAAATGTCACCATTGCCTTGGCGATCAGCAATAATCATCGGTCGCGCACGCATTTCGCCGCCTGTAGTCTGTGTCACCAGCATGGCGACGTCAAAATCATTCAAGATGTCTTTGAACTTAGTTTTAGTATCAATGCTCATCAGTTTTTTCCTGTCTATAAAGATTTACATCTCACAAATTCAATAAATATACCAAACCTGTCGAGCTGATAAGTTTTTTGTTATCAGAAAGTTGAAAGGACATTTGCACTGATGTGGATGTTAAAAGGTTAAGGTTATGTAATTATTACAACTCTATTTTTCAATATTGTAATTTATTCAATCCTCCATATTTGCTGGATTGTTTCGGCTGAAGACTAATACTCAATTGTTATCAACTGCCAACCTTGAATAATTCAATTCTTTGATTTACGTGCGGAACGTGCCAAAAGCTGCCTATGAGGAGGCGGGTGTATGTGCAGGACAGCACACTTGAGCGGCGCTGGTGCTCCGATCAAAATGCATCAGCTTTAATGAGGATTGGTTTCAGTGGATTGACAAAACCTTGATGGATTGAACAGGCGATACAGCACAAGCTCAATTTGCACTTGCCGATATCTGGAGTAATCTGGCTCTTTCGATTATCCCAGCATAGCGATCATGACCACTTCAGACAGTCAGACAAACACTAGTCCATGCTTGATAGTCGGTATCGGCGTCGATCCGGATGATTCAGCCCCGTTGCAAGCCTTTTTCTCCACTTTGCCGACAGAGTGCGGTTTGGCTTTCGTGTTGGTCACACAATGGACTGGTAAAGACCAAACTGCGTTGATCGAAACAATCAAAACGTGCACTACGTTACCGGTACAAGAAGTCAGAGATAACCAGACCGTCGCCGTCAATCGGGTTTATTTCGCTCCCCCGACAACGCAATTAGTGTTCCGCGAAGGGGTGCTACAGGCAAAAACTGAAAAAGAACCCGCTACCGATTTGTTGTTTCAGTCCTTGGCCAAAGAACAAGGCGAAGACGCCATCGGCATCTTGCTGGGTCGATACGAAAGTGATGCGGGTTTGAAGGCTATTGCCGATGTTGGTGGGATGACGATGGCCTTGGATAGTCTCGGTGCTCAATCCGATAGCAGCTTGAATGAGGGGTTAATGAGTGGGTTTATCGACCACTTGTTACCACCTGAAGACATGCCGCGAGAATTACTCAGTTATGCGCGTCATCTGAATGCGTTAACGGTAAGCGGTTATCGCGATAGCCAAAGTGCACAGATTGCCCAGCACTTGGATACGATTTGCGAATTGTTATTAGACACCACCCAAACCGATTTCAAGCATTACAAGACCTCTACTCTGATCCGTCGGATTCAGCATCGCCTGGACGTATTGCAAGTGAATCAGGTCAACCGCTATGTGGAAAAGCTGCGTAACGACACCAAGGAAAGACGCACGTTGTTTAAAAAGCTTCTAGTTGGAGTGACGGCTTTTTTTCGCGATGAAGAATCCTTGCTGTGTTGGCGGAACAAGCTATCGCCGGTCTGCTAAACACGAAGAACCCGTCCGAGCCGGTGCGAGTTTGGGTGGTAGGCTGCTCGACTGGTGAAGAGGCGTATACCCTGGCCATGTTGTTTAAGGAACAAATGGCTGGTATGGATAATCCACCAGGATTGCAGATTTTTGCTACTGACATTGATGATAAGGCGTTGAACATTGCCCGGACTGGTTGCTATTCCGATGCAATCGCCGAGCATGTCAGTCAAGAGCGGTTGCAGCGATTTTTTGTTTCAAAGGGCCCGGATTATCAAGTTTCTCCGGAAATCCGCGAGCTGTGTTTTTTTCTCATCACAATTTGATCAACGATCCTCCGTTTACCGACATCGATTTGTTGTCCTGTCGTAACCTGCTGATTTATTTGGGACCTCACTTACAGAAAAAAACGTTTTCAGTCTTTCATTACGCGCTCAACCCGGGCGGTTATCTGTTTCTGGGGCCTGCGGAGAATGTGAGCACACACAAGGAGTTATTCGATATTGTCAGTGCCCGGTACCGACTGTGCCGGAGCAAAGAAACGGCCGTGGATCAATCCTCTGATAGACAACCATCTCCTATTCCTTCCACTGGAAAGCGATCTCGGTCGGATCTACCAGCCACAGATACTAAGCAACTAGGCCAGATTACAGAGCGTATTCTGCTGGATGAGTTCGCACCTAAATACGCTGTCATCAATGAGACGGGAGATGTGCAGTATCTTTCGTCCGGCGTTGATAGATACCTGGAATACAGCCCTGGGAATTTTAGCAGTCATATCGTTCGTATAGCGCGCCGTGGCTTGCGGGCAGGTCTGCGCGCCGCCTTGAATGAAGCCAATAACGCACGTCGCAGGGTAATAACCGATGCCCTGTCCATCGCCACCGATCAAGGCGTACAACGGGTCATGGTGACGATTCAACCGATGCCGGAGTTGGGCGCGGACGCCGCTTTGCATATGGTGGTTTTCCAGGATATCGGCCTGCCGAAACGCGCTGGTCAGAGCGCAACTGAAGCGGGCGCCAATTAGTGGTGGTGCAGCTGGAACAACAACTGCACCACGCCCGTCTGGATTTGGAACAGACGGTGCAAGCACTGGAACAGGCTAACGAGGAATTGAAGAGCGCCAACGAAGAACTGCTGGTTATGAACGAGGAGCTGCGGGCCTCCAACGCAGCCCTGGAAACCGCCAAGGAAGAAGTCGAACACCATCGGCAGGTCTTGGAGCAAACCAATGACGATCTGGAGAACCTGCTCAACAGCACCCAAATCGCTACCCTGTTGCTGGATCACGCGTTAACGATTCGGCGCTTTACACCGGCGATGAGTCGGCTCTACAACCTCATTGCAAGCGATGTCGGGCGACCGCTAACCGACATCACGCACCGCTTATGTACCTCCCTACCGTTGCCGGACATACACACGTTGCAAGCCGACGTCGTGCCTATCCAGCACGATGTGCAGACCACCGATGGCCGTTGGTATATCTGTCAGGTCTCGCCCTACCGCACCCACGCCGGAATCAACGACGGCATGGTGGTGACGTTTACCGATGTAACGGCGTTGCATGAAAGCGAAGAACGCTATCGTCGCCAATACGCCGAGTTAGAAACGCTCTATCACACGGCACCCATCGGGCTCGCCTTGTTCGATACCGAATTGCGTTATCTACGCATCAACGAACGGCTGGCCGATATCAACGGTCTACCGCCTGCCGAACATATCGGACGTACTTTGGAAGAAGTCCTGCCCGGCGTTACCGATTCCGTAGCGCCGCTGCTGCGGCAAGTCATCCTCAGCGGTGAGCCGGTGCTGGACATTGAGGTCGGCGGCAGCACCCACAAAGACCCGGGTACCCAGCACGTGTGGTTGGCCAGTTATTATCCGGTCAAGAATGCGGCGGGAACAGTTGAGGCGGTGAGCGCCGTAGTGCAGGAGATCACCGAGCGCAAACAGGCCGAAGCGATGCTGCGCGAATCGGCCCGTTACAAGGACGAATATCTGGCCATGCTGGCTCATGAACTGCGCAATCCCTTAGCTCCATTACGCAACGCGGCTCAGGTGTTACGTATCCTGGATGCGCCGGACCCCAGACTGGGTGAGTTGCGCAACATTATTGACCGGCAAGTCGATCATATGGCGCGGATGCTCGATGATTTGCTGGACATATCACGTATTGCCCGTGGCAAGTTGCAACTTGAAAAAGAAAAACTGGATTTAGCGGAATTAGTGAGACAGGCTGCCGAGGATTTCCGCGCTACTATCGAGCAGCAAGAGCTTATTCTGACGGTGCGCATACCGCAGGGACCGCTCTGGATACAAGGCGACCCCACTCGTTTGACTCAGGTACTGGGTAATCTGTTACGCAATGCGGTCCAGTACACCGCAGCCGGCGGCAAAATCTGCATTCGTGTGGGTATCGACAATGACGACGACGCGGTTTGGATACGTATCAGCGATACCGGCGTCGGTATTCCACCGACTATTACCGAACATTTATTTGAAGCCTTCTGGCAGGGCGATGGTTTGAATCGCGGCACCGGGCTGGGTCTGGGGTTGGCCCTGGTCAAGGGATTCGTGGAATTGCATGGCGGAGTGGTGCAGGTTACCAGCGTGGGAGAACAGCAGGGCTCGCAGTTCCATATTCGCCTGCCGTTGCTGGAACGGCCGTCATTGGGGGCGGTCGCTGCAGCCGATCCCACCGTTGCTGGGCAAACGATGTTGCGCATTCTGGTAGTCGATGACTCGCGGGATACGGCCGATACCCTCCGTTTACTCTTGGAACACGAAGGGCACAACGTTACGGTGACATACAGCGGCGAACAGAGCCTGGAGGTGGCGCGCGATTATCAACCCGACGTCGTGTTATGCGATATTGGCTTGCCCGGTGCATTGGATGGCTACGATGTCGCCCGGGCCTTTCGCGATGATCCGCTGTTGCGCGAAGCGTATTTGATTGCAATTACCGGTTACGGTCGCGAACAGGATCGGGAAAACGCTGATGCGGCTGGCTTTAACGACCATCTCCTCAAGCCGGTGAGCATGGATGAATTGCATAGCGCCTTGGCGCAACGAAGCGGAGTCTAACTGTGGCCAGTTGTGTGTTGTAATCTTTACCAGCGGATTGTAATTTTTTCCTGCCCGGGTTCCGACACCATGCAGCATGTCGCCACATCCGGGAAAAATAAACTGATAATCAGTTTTGTTAATGATACGGCACAAAGCTTGTAGAGTAATACAAGCGCAAGGTCCTAATTTGTAAATAGAGCCTCAATTAGCCTAACCTGTGTAATGTCATGAGCACACCCAATCCGCTGCAGAGGCGCATCGCAGTCTGTTCGCCGCAACAAGACGATGTGATTCAATCAGTCCAGGTGCTGAAGACCGCCGGTTTTGTCCCGGTGGTTTGCAATGATTTGGCTGCGGTTTACCGGTCTCTGGAAAAACAGGTCGACGCGCTGGTGTTGGCGTTGGAACTGCTGACGCCGGCGCGACTCGCTGAATTGGTCCGTACTCTGGAACAGTGTCCACCAGGTTCTGCACCCAACTTGCTAATCCTGACCGAAGCCAACGAGGATGATTACATTCGGTCGCTGGCATCCACATTGAATTCCTTGAGCCAGGCGATCTTCCTCACCCGGCCAATCTCCGCAATCACCCTGACTAGCACTGTCAACGCAGTACTCAACCTGCATACCTACCGCCAGAAAAACCAACAGTTGTCAGTACAGTTGGAAAAAGCGCGCGGCAACGCGATGAGTTTCTTGCCATGCTAGGCCATGAATTACGAAATCCGTTGGCCGCCATCAGTAATGCTGTGACACTGTTGAAACAGGTCAAAACGGATTATCCGCCACTGGTTACAACTCAGCTGATTCTGGATCGTCAGACTGAACACTTAACCACGCTACTCAATCAGTTACTGGATGTTTCGCGTATCACCCGAGGGTTGGTGCAGCTCAGCAAGAAACGGATCAATTTGGCTGTCTTGATCAACGAAGTGCTGGCGGACCTGGACGAGCTGATTACGCAGCGTCAGCCTTGGCTTAATGTATCACTACCCTCGGAACCGCTTTGGGTGAATGCCGACCCGCTTCGTTTGAAGCAGGTGATAACCAACGTATTGCTCAATGCTGTGCAATACTCTGCCCCCACGGCGCGGATTGAGCTTACCGCTAAACGAGTGGGAGAACGAATCGAAATCACTGTCCGCGATAACGGTGTCGGCATGACGCCCGAGATGTTGGACGAAGTTTTCGATTCCTTTGCGCAAGCACAACGGAGTATGGACCGGTCTCTGGGTGGCTTGGGCGTCGGGCTGACAGCTGCCAAACGCCTTGTGGAATTACACGGCGGTGAGATCGGCGCGACCAGCCCAGGACCGGGCCAGGGCAGCGAGTTTGTGGTAAGACTTCCTGCGGTGAGTCAGAACGAGGGTGCAAAGTCTAATCCTGCACCCGTATCCACTGAGAAAAGCAAGTCACTACATCTGCTTGTCGTGGATGACAACCGGGATGCAGCCAGAAGTTTGGGCTTGTTATTAGAGGGATTGGGGCATCAGGTGCAGCTGGCCTATGATGGTCGGAGTGCTCTCGATATGGCGCGCAGCCAACAACCCCAAGCGATTCTGCTGGATCTGGGTCTACCCAAGCTGGACGGCTATCAGGTCGCCGAATGCTTGCGGGAGGATGCCCGGTTTGAAAAGGCAATGTTTATCGCGATCACCGGCTATGGTGGGAAGGAAAACCAGTTACGCGCCGAGGCGTCGGGATTCAATCATCATTAACCAAACCGGTAAAACTGGAATCTTTGCAATCGATATTATTGAAGTTATCCACGGGCTGATTTCATCGCAGGCCCGGATTTGAACCCAGTATCTGGGATGGGTTTTTCAAATTTTGCTTTCACCCGCAAACCTTAGTTCGTCCCGCCGAGATCGGCGGGACGAACCTGAAAAACCCCGATGAGATTTCCCAATCAAGGGCGGCTTAGCTATTCCAACCCTGCTTTAGGTCTTCGACGGAATATCAGAGTTCCAACTTGATATTCCGGGAACCGCCTCAACAATGTAATCCGTACCGCGATCATTGAATGGTTGAGAAGCGGTGGTATCAACAATCGTGCGGGGAGCGTTAGGATCCGGCTGCACGGTGTAGAGGTGATGCACACCGCCTTCGTTGAACGGCTCCGCTAATGCGATCGTATTCAAGCCCAAGCCAGAGGATAAAATGATTAAAGTAGCAGCGATTGTTTTCATGGTATGACCTCTTCGGTGACTACAGTTGATTAAGTGATAACGAGTCGATTAGTGTTTTCTAGCTTACTCAAAGCGGCGTGAAAAACGCGTAAAGTCACCGTGAAGGGCGTGTGAATGTGCTTTAGCGATAGCAAAATCAACCGGACACAATGCGAGGGCAACCAACGATGGCGGTTTGGGCTAATGAATGTCGACGTTGCGGCGACGAAGCAACGATCTGGTATGTTTCGGAGATGACGGTCGCGGAATTCCCGGAAGAGGTGCGCATCGTGCGGGTTAAGGTCGGCACGCGCTGGCGCTGCGCCATGCTTGATAGAACCCGGCGTGAGTCAGTCGAAGGAATGCTGATTCGAGAGGTTATCCCGACCGACGCTGCAAGCTGCGTTGAATGCACTGATCAGGTAAAGGGGTTTAAACGGCGCGCGAGTAGTTTGGTTGATACAGTATCTCGGCGTGATAGGGT
Organism: Candidatus Competibacteraceae bacterium; assembly: GCA_012032855.1. The sequence continues at coordinate 20,942 of JAAUQA010000001.1, read as the reverse complement.
TTTTTGAGGTGTTGAGGTCTGTTCAAATAACAACGATTTATCGTCAAAACATCGAGAGAATGGTTATCCCATGTCACCATTCGGTGCAACGATATTGACTGCTCCGGTGATGACATCGATAGTCAGCGTTTCGTAATTCATAGCCTCGCCATCGCCACGCATGGGCACCCGCTTGCGGGGCGCGATCCTAAGTCGTTTGGTGACCTGATAAAAATTCATCACTTCGGCTTCCCGGTGACGATGGCGTAACACATGCCACAACATGACGAGATAATCCAACAGGGTTCGGGCATGCACAATACAGACATCAATGCGACCATCATCCGGCTTGATATCCGGTCCCCAACGCAAAGCACCGGCGCCGACCGTTCCGACATTAGCGATCATGATGAACGCCGCACGGGTGACGATCGCCTTGCCGTCCAGTTCAATAGCAAAGCGCCACCGATGACCGCCGACCAATTCCGGCAGTGCGCTCCAAATGTAAGCCAATTGACGAAAACGCTTTTTCGCTTCCGGTGACGTGTTTTCCGTGATTTTGGAATACGTCCCTAAACTGATTCGGGTGAAGAACAATTGATTGTCCACCTGCATTGCATCCAGCGGGCGGGTTCGGTGCCGGGCGACGGCTAACCGACAAGCGGTTTCCATGTCGGTAGGCAGATTCAATTCATGGGCGATCAAGTTCGCTGTGCCTACTGGCAGGATGGCTAACGGGATCGCTGTTCCAACTAATCCGGCGGCAACCGCCCCTACCGTCCCATCGCCGCCCGCCACAACGATGCAAGCTGGCTTGTACTGCGCAAGGTCCTTTACCGTGGCGGTAATATCTTCATCAGCGCTAGTTTCGCGAATCACACAGTCCTGGTCAGCTTCGGCGCACAACCGCGTCAGTGTTGCTTGAACACTGGCGGGGTCGCAGCTACCTGCGACCGGATTGATCAAGGCAAATAGTTTCTTCGGTTGTGTCGATTGATAGCTAGGCTGAATTGCTGTCACGAACAATGCCCTCTTGCAGCCAACCGCGCCGGGGCCGTGCGAACTCATGCCGCGATACGGGAGAAAAAGCCTGTCTATCCTCAAAATACATGAAATGTTCCACTTCTATCGTCGCAGTGCGCAAACGAACCCAGTTGAAGGTGTTTTTCTCTCGCTCAAAACCGCGCCCACGTCGCGAAGTGCTGGTGCCGCACTGGACAATGACGATCCCGTGGTCGCGTTCCTGACCGGAATAGACGTCAAGCGAGTTACCCACATAGGCGCGATGCAAATGACCAGCGAGTATTAAATCCACCCGCAATTGAGTGAACTGATCAAGCGCCTGTTTGGCCTGAGATATGGGTGCAATGCGTTTGTAACCGGGTGCTGGAATAAGATGGTGATGCAGGACCACGATACGGGCGATTTCCGGTGGTAAGCCCTCAAACGCTTTCGCACAAAACGCCAATTGTTCGGCAGTGATGCGGCCATTGGTGATCGCCCTGTGAGGGTTGGTGGAATCGAGCCCGACAATCATCGCGTTGTCCAGGCGCAGCGTGGAATTGAGGGTTGGGCTGATGAATTCCCGGTAATTGCCGTGTGGATTGCTGATTCGTTCCCAAATGCGGTACAGCGGCACGTCATGATTACCGGGGATCAGGATACGAGGCACATCGGGTAGACGAGCAAAAAACTCACGTGCCTGTCTAAACTCTTCCCGTTTGGCCCGTTGGGTGAGATCGCCACTTATGACCATCAACGGCGGTTGCAGTTGCTTGCATGAGGTTAATAAGGCTTCGGCGACTGGGGGCAAAAAGTGTTTGCCGAAGTGCAAGTCGGAAAAGTGCATCAGTTCTAGCATTGAGTAAACTGTCCCAAGTTGGCTCCAGGGGTTTCGGACGGAGTGGTGTAGTTGGTAAATCCTGCAATAGTTTACCCAAGTCAACAACAATGAGCGTTTTTCTGTGGTCTTAGAATCCCATAGGCGGCATTTTCGACGCCATCAAAAGTTTTTTCTGCGGCTACAATTTGGCGATAATCATCTAAGCATTACGTGACGCTCACTGCCCAACGAAACGGTCATTTCTTGATCTTTGTCATGACCAAACATACCGGATAGAGCTAAGATATTTAAACAAATAAATGAAGGGTAACTGCTCTTGACTATGAGGAAAGAGAAAAAATGACAGATTGTAAGGTTCACAAAGGTCACGATCACAACCACGGTCCCGGTTGTGGCCACACCGCGATCCAGCATCAAGAACACGTTGACTACTTGCATGATGGGCATCTCCATCATCCGCACGGAGATCACTGCGACGAGCATCGCATTGAGGTCAGTGACAAGAATCCCGATGCTTGCACGTCTGGACACGCCATCTCGGGCCACGAAGCGGGACATGTCCACGGTCCCGGCTGTGGTCACGAAGCGGTTCCCCACGGGGATCACATCGACTACTTGGTTGAGGGTCACCTACATCATTCGCACGGCAACCACTGCGACGACCACGGACCAATCAACTTAGCTTAGCCCGCCTAGCGCCAACTTGGTAGTGGCTTCAGGGTCACAGCCGGGTTTTGACCGGAACCGTCGGTTCAATCTGGGAGATACCCACATCACAGATCCCGAACGGCACTCTCGCGGATCGCTGTGCTCACCTCTCAAGCAGATCATTATGAAGATTCGGTAGGCAGACTTTGGGTGCCCAGCCTACCGAAACCCTGTTTCTTCAGCTAACACAACAGAACCCCAGCTTTAAGCTAGTCCCATTTGTGCAAGCCGAACGATAGCGCATGGGATTCCAGGACGCTCGTGTATCGCGATTAATGATCGTGATCGTGATCATGGTCGTCGTGGCCGTGATCGTGATTATCGTGTCTAGTGAGCCCAAGCCAGACCAAGTTCGCAGGTGAGAAATCCAAGGAAATCTCGCCCTCAATCATGGCGTTTTCCAAGTTCACCTCAATGACTCGGTTGGTTTCGGGATCGCTCACATAGGCATAGTCTCCAGCGCCGGAGACGACTAGGCGGGGCCTCGGCGACTCTTCGGTCCGTTCCAGTACGGCAACCGAGGCGCGCACCGCCCAGTCCTCTTGCGGAGACAAGATGTGCAACACACCACTGTCATCCAAAACCAGGAACCGCTCGCCGTGGCGGTCGAAGGCGTGGGTGAGGTGATGCGTGCTGCCATCGCCCCACATGATGGCGCGAAATCCGCCATCCATCGGATTAATCGCATACAGTTCAGGGCCGTCATACAGCCCCGGACCCGCAATACCCACAAATTCCACGACTTCCGGATGGCCAGCCACTGTGCCAATGCGTTGGTCTTCCTCCATACTGTCCGCGTTGGCCAAGTGTTGGGCTGGCTGATCGACGGCATTGTGCTGGATCAGCAACACGCCGTCACCGCAGCCAAAAGCAACATGCGAGGCGTTACCGGCGCTACCGTGCAGACGCGGGCACTGTTCGGCATAACGCTTCTGGAAAACGAACATCCCTCCAGGCTGCCGTTGATGATGCTCGACCTCGCTGGGTAGGGTGGTATCGGTAACCGAGGCATCGCGATAGGTAACGAATAAATGGTCGCCGATGACCTGTGCGGCACCGTGCATATTATTGTCCCGTTCGACATACTCGACCGAACCCTCACCAATGGCGGCATCATCAAGTACCGCCAAGCGGGCTGACGCGGCGGTGTCCGAGCCGTCGAAGAACAACACTGCTTGGCCACTGTACTTCTGAAAGTGAGTGGGCCGATGGTCTGGCAAGGTCAGCGATTGCATCTGGGGCATTTCGGCATAGTCGTGCAAATGATCGACGTGGTCTTCGGTATACAGCCCCCCGTCGATGAAATTAACTTGATCATCATTACGTTGCACGACAACGGCATATCGATATCCTGGACTGGAATAGAGCGAGCTGGGCGTACCCGCAACCGAAAACGTAGCCAGCATCGAACGGTCGTCGAGATTCACAATGCGCACGGCGCTGGATTCGGCTTCAGTCAACGCCAGTCGACCCAGGGAGTTAATGCTGAAATCATCATCGCCGCCACCGTGATCGGAGCCGTCGCTGATGACGGCATCCGAAGCGTCACCTCCACCGCAACCGGTTATTCCGAACGCTAGCGTCATCAATAACGCCAGCGCAAGACCGGATTTCTTCGTAAAACAAAACTTGACCATGATTGACCTCTCTGCAGTATTATTGAAGTATGTAAAGTTATAACATAACATTCATAAGGATCAAATGTTATGTCAAAGGCAGCGGCGCAAAGTGAAGGATTGGCACAAATCCACGCTCCGAGATGTGCTGATTGTCGGCGATTTGCCGCGCCTTTTAGAAAATAGATTCACAGTACAACCCGAGGAATCATCATGCGTTCTGTCCGATTTCTTCCGCTTGGCGTCGCCACGCTGCTCTGGAATGTCTCGCCAAGTTTGGCGCTCGCCCAATCGACGCCAGAGTCCGAGCAACCTTTCGATCTGGGTATTTCTCTAATCCTCGACACGGTGTATTTCAACCCGTTGAGCGAGGGAAATGAAGAACCCGCTGGCTTCGGTCATGGCCATAGCCATGGTGACGATCACGATCATGGTCACGATCACAGTTTGACGAGGGCTTCAACCTCGGGCACTCGGAACTGGCCTTCGATGCCCGCCTCGGTGACGTTTTGGACGGTTCCCTAATGCTGGGTTTCGATGCTGACGACATCGAAATCGAAGAGGCTTACTTGACCACGCGCAGTCTCCCTGCCGGCTTGCAGTTGACCGGCGGTAAATTCCTATCGGATATCGGCTACATCAACAGCCGTCACAGTCATGACTGGGATTTCGTGGAACGTCCGCTGGTAAATGAATTTTTGTTCGGGCATCACGGCCTTCAGGACACCGGCCTGCGTGCCACCTACACTCCGGCCACGGCTTGGTACACGCGCTTGGGTGTCGAACTGTTTCAGGGGTCCGGTGATGAAGGGATCGACCGTTTCAATTCCGATGTGCCAGTGGAGCGTCTGGACGGTCCGCGCATCGTTACGGCCTTTGCCAAAACCGGCCCGGATTTGGGTGCCGATCACGCGCTTCAGGTTGGCGCTTCGGTCGGTTACATCGGGCAATACGCTCGCCTCGAAGATCATGAGTCGCATGCCCACGCGTTTGAGGGAGACCTCTGGTTTGCGGGCGTGGACGCGAGATATAAATATGAAAGCGGCCGGAGTTACGGCATGGTGACTGGCGCATCACGGGGGAGTATTTTCTGGCGCGGCGTAATCTCGACGAATATCTCGAACTAGAGGGGCATGGCGATGGTCGGCTCTGGCAACAACGCGGTAACTATACCGAGCGGCAAGATGGCGCTTATCTGGAAGCCGTTTATGGTTTCCTACCCCGTTGGAACCTCGGCCTGCGTGCCGAAGCGCTCGGACTGACCAACCGCGTGATCGATTTTCACCCAACCGCCGTTACCGAGCTTGATACGTCTTATCGGTATTCGGCTCAAGTTACATTCCGACCCATCGAATCGATTTTCTTACGCGGGCAACTCTCCTATAGCGACTTCGCGGCTGCCAGCCATGACCACGATCACGATCACGATCATGATCATGGTCATGGGGGTAATGAAGGCAACGGTCTCGCCTTTTACTTCCAAGTCAACGTCGCGTTCGGTGCTCATGGCGCCCATCGTTTCTGACGGCTCACCCGTGGCCAGTTGCGTGACGGCATTTGATGACACTCTGCAAGCGAGGTGTGGGTAATGATTAAAGGTTTTCGAGCCCGAAGTGGCTTATGGCGCTGCGCCATGCTGCTGGTAATGCTGGTTCTGGGCGATCTGGTCGGTGCAGCCGGCGTACCGCTCAATGTGGTTACGACCACAGCAAGTCTTGGTGCACTGGCGCGTGAGGTGGGTGGGTCGGCCGTATCGGTCAGCGTGCTCGCCCCACCGGACCGGGACGTGCATAACCTGGACGCCGACCGAGTTTCATGGCCGCGCTCCGGCGAGCGGACCTGCTAGTCGAAATCGGCGCGGGTCTTGAAGAAGGTTGGTTGCCAGCCGCCCTTCGCGGCGCGGCCAATCCAGCCCTCAATCCGGGCCGTCCGGGACATTTTAGTGCCGCCGACGTCCTGGATTTGCGCCGCTCAATCACTCAGGATGGACTAAACCTGGGGCACGTTCACGCTGAGGGTAATCCGCATTTCAACGTAGATCCGCAGCGCATGGCGACACTTGGCCGTGCCCTCGCGCGTCGGCTGGGCGAACTCCGTCCGGAGGAAGCCGACCGCTTTAACCTTCGCGCCGAGGAGGCTGCAGAACGGCTAACTGAAACGGTGCGCGTCCTGGCGGCGCGCGTGCGTCCCGGCCAGCAGGCGGTGGTCTACCATGAGGACCTAGACTACCTTGAGGAGTGGTTGCCCGTGAAGATCGTCGGCTATCTGGAACCAACACCGGGCATCCCACCCACCGCGCGCCATTTGCACGGCTTGGTGGAACGGCTGAACGGAGTCCAAGGCCGCATTGTCCACGCGCAGTTCCAGCCAGCCGCCGGTGCCCAATTCCTGGAGCGCGAGTTGGGCTGGCCGATTGCAGCGGTGCCGCTTGATCCGCCCGTGGACGCGACGCTCGATGACTATCTCGCATTGATGGCGATCTGGGCGACGAGTTTCGAGCAACGCGCCGAATGACAGCTCCCGATCCGCTCATTCATTGCCGCGCCGCCTGGTTCGGCTTCGAGCGTCCGCTGCTCGGCCCGCTGGATGTCGTCATCCCCAAAGGAGTACGCTGGGCCATCACGGGTCCGAACGGTTGTGGCAAGTCGCTGTTTCTGCGCGGGCTGATCGATAGCGCTGTCATCCATTCTGGCTTAGTCGCGCGACCACGCCCAATTCGGGCCAACCTGCTCGCTCAGGAGCATCCCCGCCCGCGCCCGTGGCCGCTCTCTGGATGGGATTGGTTCTCGGCGATGGGGGCAAGACCGCCCGAGCTATCCTCCGTTCGTGATTTGCTCAGCCGTCGGCTCGACCGCCTCAGCGGTGGTCAGTGGCAGCTCCTGCGCCTCGCAGCCGCCGTTGCAACACCGCACGATGATGGGTCGGGAGATCGGCTGGTGCTGCTCGATGAACCGGGCAATCATCTCGATAGCAACGTGCGAACCGACGCCATGAAGCTGATCGCTGACACAGCGCCGGGAAACACCCTTCTGCTCGCGAGCCATGACGTCGCTTTCGCGGACGCAATCGGTGCCGAGATCGTGCCATTGGCGACGCTGTTACCCAATGTTTGAGTTGCTTATCGTCCCTTTTCTGGCCGGATTCCTCATCACAGCAGTGCTCGCCCTGGCGGGCAACGGACTATTACTCCGCGGCTCTACATGGCAGGCCCTGGCACTCAGTCAGTGGGCAGCCGTCGGCGGCGTGCTTGCCTCGGTGCTCGTTTGGCCGGCATGGCCAGTTTCCCTGGCACTCGGCGCTGCGGTTCTAGGGCTGTTGAAGCGCGGTTCCGACCGCGAGCGAATGCCGCTGGGCGTGTTCCTGGTGGGTCTCGCGGCGGTCACCCTGCTGGCTACAAATCACCCGCGGGCCAGCCTCGCTGCCGCCCGCTGGGCCGAGGGCCAGCTTTACTTCGCGGCCAGCGGCGATCTAGTCGCAATCGCTGGCGTGGCAGTGGCGGCGCTCGCCATGCGGGCTGTACTGAAACGCGTCTGGTTGCACGCGCAGACCCATCCCGACGTTCCGGCGAATCAAGCGCCCGGCACGTTCCAACACGGCTGTGAACTGGGCTGGCTGGTCGCGACGATCGTGCTAGGTACCCTGACGCTGGGCGTGCCAGCGGCGCTCGCTACCCTGCTCTTCCCGGCATGGACTGCCGCCGGGTTCGCCAGCGATCTCAAAGGTCTGCTGTATTGGACGCAAGTTCTGGCGCTGAGCGGTTTCGTAGGCGCTTGGCTCCTGGCGCTGGCACTCGACCAGCCGTTCGCGCCTGTGCTCGTGCTTGTCAATCTGCTGGTCGCGGTCTGCGTCCGCTGGGTCGGGGCGCTGCACGGTGCTAGGTTCCACAATCCAAACTGAATCGGGTCGGCGTTACAGTCCCATTATGGCGTTTGGCAGTTCTTGCAGGTGCCATGCAGTTCGATCGCAGCCGCTCTCAACCTGAAGGCGTGGTCATTCGACCAGCCCTTAAGGCGTTTTGTGACGGCGGTATCGGTGAACTCCTCCACATGCCCGCAACTGTCGCAGATGGCAAAGGCGATGACGCCATTGTTGTGTTCGTGCGGATGAGCGCAGGCAACGAAGGAATTGATGCTCTCCAGCCGGTGGACGAGGCCGTACCCAATCAGTTTTTCAAGTGCGCGATAAACCTGCGGTGGTGCACGAAACCCCTCGCTGTGCAATTGTTCGAGCAGCACGTAGGCGCTTGCCGGACCGTCCCCATGGGAGAGTGCGTCCAGGACAAGCGATTGCTGTCTGGTTAGTTTCGGTACGTGCGCCATAGTATTGCTCCGTTCTTCCACTATTCGTTTTCCGAAGGCCGATTGCTGGGCTTCTTAAACCGACTGGAATGGAAAGTAATTATACACATCGAACCGCGCCGGGAGGGTGAACAAGCTTTGGAACTATTGTGATAATGTGTTGAATAGTTTTTAAATAAGCCAAATAGCCACTTTCTCACTGACAAAATCCGGAATGAACCCTGACATAAAACCACTGCATGATCGGCGTGTAGCCCGCTCCACTTTAAAAGGCCGTGCCGTCGATTCCGCCGCGCTAAGCGAAATTCAGAGATTGCTAGGCACCGAACCCCGCCGGCGTGACCTATTGATTGAATACCTGCATCGCATTCAAGACAGTTTCGGTTGTCTGTCCGCCGCGCACTTAGCCGCTTTGGCCGCCGAGACGCGATTATCTATGGCAGAAGTCTACGAGGTCGCCACCTTTTATCATCATTTCGATGTTGTCAAGGAACAGGATCATCCACCCGCAAAGCTCACGATCCGTGTATGCGAAACACTGTCCTGTGCGATGGCCGGTGCATCGGACTTGTTGGACAAGTTGCCGACGCTGCTTGGGAGTGAAATCAGGGTCATACCAGTGCCATGTGTCGGGCGTTGCGAACAAGCCCCGGTAGCGGTGGTCGGCCGCAACGCCATTCCTCAAGCGACAACAGAAAAGATCGAAACAGCCGTGCGGGAGCAGGCCATTGAAACCCCAGTACCAGAATACGTTGACTACTCGCGTTATCGCAACGAAGGTGGCTATCAAACTTGGCTGGATCTTCTGCAGAATCGCCTTGGCGCCGAAGAAGCCATCGTCGCGCTTGAACACGCAGGTCTACGCGGTCTAGGCGGTGCCGGTTTCCCGGTTGGTCGCAAATGGCGTATTGTCCGCTATGAACCCGCGCCGCGCCTACTGGCAGTCAATATCGATGAGGGCGAGCCGGGTACTTTCAAGGATCGCTGGTATTTGGAACGCGATCCGCACCGCTTTCTCGAAGGCATGCTCATCGCCGCAACAGTCGTGGGTATTTCGGAAATCTATATATATTTGCGCGATGAGTACGCCCATTGCCGCGAACTCTTGGCTCGCGAACTGGCGCGTTTACAGGCTGACCCACCCGGACCTTTGCCGCCCATCGTGCTGAGACGCGGGCCGGCGCCTACATTTGTGGCGAAGAGTCAGCGATGATTGAATCACTCGAAGGCAAGCGCGGAGTACCTCGGTTAAGACCGCCTTACGTCGCGCAGGTCGGCTTGTTCGGTCGTCCAACGCTGGAACATAATTTTGAAACACTCTACTGGGTGCGCGATATTCTGGAACGAGGCAGTGACTGGTTCGCCAGTCATGGACGCCATGGTCGCAAGGGATTGCGTAGCTTCTCGGTATCCGGGCGCGTCAACAAGCCGGGCGTTTATCTCGCCCCTGCTGGTATCACGGTCAGGGAGTTGATCGATGAATATGCTGGCGGGATGCCACCGGGGCATGAACTCTATGGCTATCTGCCGGGTGGTGCGTCTGGGGGCATTCTGCCTGCGGAGCTGGGTGATCTGCCGCTCGACTTCGATACCCTAAACGATTATGGCTGTTTCATCGGTTCCGCCGCTGTAATAGTGTTGTCCCAGCAGGACAAGGCCATCAATGCGGCGCGCAACATGATGCATTTCTTTGCCGAAGAATCCTGTGGCCAGTGCACACCCTGTCGAGTGGGCACAGCAAAGGCTGTGGGACTGATGCAATCCTCGCGTTGGGACACGGCCTTATTGGAAGAACTGTCACAAGCAATGGCAGATGCGTCCATCTGCGGTTTAGGCCAGGCTGCGCCCAATGTTATCCGTTGTATCATCAAATATTTTCCTCACGAGTTATCTTGAAGGTCCACTAGATGCCAGAGTCAGCCCGCCACCCAGCCGAACCGGAATTGATCCAATTTACTCTCAATGGCGCTGCCATCTGTGCCGACCCAGGCGAAACTATCCTACAAGCGGCGCAACGCAATGGCATTGAGATACCGCATCTGTGCTATCAGGAAGGACTTCGCCCCCGACGGCAACTGCCGTGCCTGCGTAGTGGAAATCGAGGGCGAACGGGTATTAGCGCCATCCTGTTGCCGTTACCCGCAAGCCGGCATGAACGTGTCCAGCAGTAGCGACCGGGCCGTGCATTCGCAGAATATGGTATTGGAACTGCTGCTATCCGATATGTCGGACGAGATCTACAAGCGGGACTCGGAACTGCACTACTGGACGCAACAGCGCGATCTCAAACAGGCTCGTTTTCCCGCCCGCCAGCAACCAACTGCGGATGTCTCACATCCAGCCATGGCGGTCAACCTGGATGCCTGTATCCAGTGCACGCGTTGCTTGCGCGCCTGTCGTGAGGAACAGGTCAACGATGTCATCGGCTATGCCATGCGCGGCGAGTCCGCCAAAATCGTGTTCGATTTCGACGATCCGATGGGGCAGTCAACTTGTGTTGCCTGCGGCGAGTGTGTGCAAGCCTGCCCCACCGGAGCGTTAGCCCCGGCCAATGAAGTATGGCAACAAACGCCGGAGCATCAAGTGGACTCAGTATGTCCCTATTGCGGAGTCGGTTGCCAACTGAGTTACGCGATCAAGGACAATCGCATTCTTTGGGTGGATGGCAGAGACGGACCCGCTAATCATGGCCGACTGTGCGTCAAAGGTCGCTTCGGTTTCGATTATGTCAATCACCCTCAGCGCCTCACCAAACCGTTGATTCGCCGACCGGGCATCCCAAAAACCTGGGATTTTACCGTCGATCCCAATAACCCTTGGGCGGTATTCCGCGAGGCCAGTTGGGAAGAAGCTCTGGATATGGCGGCCAGCGGACTGCGCATACTCCGTGATACCCACGGCCCTCAGGCGCTGGCGGGTTTCGGCTCGGCCAAGGGCAGTAATGAAGAAGCTTATCTATTCCAAAAATTGGTGAGAACGGGATTCGGCAGCAACAATGTGGACCACTGCACTCGGCTCTGCCACGCTTCCAGCGTCGCGGCATTGCTGGAGGGTTTGGGTTCTGGAGCAGTTTCCAATCCCGTGGCTGACGTGGAACATGCCGAAGTCATACTGGTGATCGGTGCCAATCCACCGGTGAACCATCCGGTAGCGGCCACCTGGATGAAGAACGCCATCAAACGAGGGGCAAAACTGATTCTGGCCGACCCGCGCCGCACCGAACTGGCGCGGCATGCTGCCTATGTTCTACAGTTCAAGCCGGATACTGACGTGGCGCTGTTGAACGCCTTATTGCACGTCATTATCAAGGAAGGATTGGTAGACGAAGATTTCGTTGCCAACCGCACTTCGGGTTTCGAGACGCTTTGCCGCCATGTCGAAAGCTTCAGTCCCGAAGCCATGGCACCCATCTGTGGCATTCCTGCCGATACTATTACAGCTGTAGCCCGTTTATACGCCAGTTCGAAAAGCTCAATGATATTTTGGGGAATGGGCATCTCCCAACACGTCCACGGCACCGACAATGCTCGCTGTTTGATCGCGCTGGCGCTAGTCACCGGACAAGTAGGTCGTCCGGGCACCGGCTTACACCCGCTGCGTGGCCAGAACAACGTCCAAGGCGCTTCCGACGCCGGTCTGATTCCAATGGTTTTCCCGGACTATCAAAAGGTCAATGACGACTCCGTCCGCGCCAAATTCGAACAACTTTGGGACTACCCGGTCGATCCCACACCGGGTCTCACCGTAGTGGAGATTATGAATGCCGCCTTGGCTGGAAAAATTCGCGGCCTGTATATCATGGGTGAGAATCCGGCCATGTCCGATCCTGATCTCCAACATGCCCGTCAGGCATTAGCGGCGCTCGACTGCTTAGTCGTGCAGGATATTTTTCTGACTGAAACCGCTTATTTGGCTGATGTCGTACTGCCAGCCTCAGCATTTCCGGAAAGACCGGCACGTTTTACTAACACCGACCGTACCGTGCAACTCGGTCGGCGAGCACTGGAGTTGCCGGGGGATGCCCGCCAGGATCTATGGATTATTCAGGAACTGGCCAAACGATTAGGGTTGAATTGGCATTACTCCGGTGAAGACAGCGGAGTGGCGCAGGTATTCGACGAAATGCGCCATGCAATGCCATCCATTGCCGGTATCACTTGGGAGCGTCTGGAAGCTGACGGTGCAGTAACTTATCCATGTGTGCAAGAAGGCGATCCCGGCGAGCCTGTTGTATTCACCGAGCGATTCCCCACCGCCGATGGTCGCGGCGGCCTGGTTCCGGCAGGACTCATCCCGGCGGCGGAACAACCCGATCACGACTACCCGATGGTGCTGATCACTGGCCGACATTTGGAGCACTGGCACACCGGCAGCATGACCCGGCGCACTTCAGTACTCGACACCATCGAACCGTTGCCGACAGCATCGCTACATCCTGACCAACTAGAGCAACTCGGCATCAAACCCGGTACTGACATTACCGTCGCGTCGCGTCGCGGCCAAGTTACCTTGACCGCCCGCGCTGACCCTAGCACGCCGTTAGGCGCTGTGTTCATTGCCTTCTGTTACTACGAAGCAGCAGCCAATCTGTTGACTAACCCCGCGCTGGACCCTTTTGGCAAAATTCCCGAATTCAAATACTGCGCGGTTCAGGTACAGCGAGCGGTGGATTGCCCAAATGAATGAAGGCTGTTAAAAGCAAGCTACCGTCAGGTCAATTTGATCCCCAAAGGGACCTACAGTATCCAGTTCATTTGATGGCCTTACTGTGTTACCACAGATGGTTCTTTGCGGCATCCTGGTCACCCTCAAGCCACCGTAACTGTTGTGTTTTAGCCAGTTGCCAATCACCTCGTTATTGAGACCGTGATCCACCGAGTCTCCACCCACTCTAATACCAACCCCAACGTTGTTGTAAATCACGTTATTACGAATGATGTTCCTATCGCCTCGTATAGAGATACCGCCGGAATCCGGATCTTGTTGGCCGGTGCAGGAGTTCCTTTCAATGACGTTGTAAGACGCATGTTCCTTGACATCGACACATTCATTGCCAGCAGTCATAAAATAATTATCGTGAATCCAGTTGCTGTTGGATTCGTCGGGCTCACCAGTTGGATTGTCTTTAAGCTGCTCAGGCGCGGTGCCGATGTACACTCCTTCGCCGTTTTTTCCCCCCTGGTTAAAGCGAAAATCCCAAACACCGCAATTACTGAACTTGGAGTAAGCGATTTCGTTATGATGGGCAAAATACTTTAACCTTACACATTCACCACCGGCATTGCGAAAATCCATATTTAGAAGTTTTACTCCTCGGACGCCTTTCTGGCTGTCCTGGCCCATGATAAAAACCAGTTTATCTCGATAATTTTCGGGTTCGCTGCTACTACCCGTTTTGCCATTGATTTTAAGGCTCTCAAGGATGATATGGCTGTGTTTGATTTCAAAGATTCGAGCCTTGCCGGCCCCTCTAATCTCTACATTGCCTACCCCTGAAATGCGAATAGGCGTATCCAGCTTACCATTCTGACTGTGCGAATATCTTGATAATACGTGCCGTGACCGATCAGGATTTGATCGCCTTCTCTAGCTAATTCCAGTCCTTCTTGAATAGTCTGCAACGCGGTAGCCCACGTATCTCCAGAGTGTTCATCATCGCCATGTGTGCTGACGAATAGGTATTCCCAGCCAGTGCAATCTGCGTGGGAAGAAATGCGATCGCTAGCAATAGGCACTGCGTTACACGCCTCAATACAATGGGCGGTGAAAAAGGGTTGTGGCGTGATCGGCGCGGTAGGAATTTCGAAACCATCAGAATGCCTCTATGGGTTTATTAAGAGAAAGTTGCTGTCTAGGCGAGTCCAAGAATTGAGAGAATTGCACGTCAGTTTGGCAGGGTTTCAAACAATTTCAAGTCTTTCCACGTCGCGCCAAAAAAGTGCTTAAGTGCTGTATTTACGAACGAAATCAGTGCAGGAAAATTAACAAAAGTAAATGTATTCCGAGCCTGGGAATTGTACTGTTAGTGTGTTTATTCTATTGTGTTGCCAGCGTTTCGATAAATCTATAAATAAATATATATTTCATGTAGTTATAAATATTTGTGAAATTTTATTTCATATAAATAGTCCTGTCTTTAAATAAAATGGTGTGTTTTTTTCATTTATTTTTTGCTGGGAAACGACAAAAATATTTTCGTCAATCATGTAGTTACATATTGCTGGGAAAAAGCGTCGTGAATAAGCGACAAAACAGTTGGATTTATCCCTTCTTACAACCCTGTTGGTGTTATGAAACAACGGCAAACTACTTGCTTTAGTTATAAATATACATCTGTTGGAATGGATGTTGCTGAGTGTTATTTATGCAACACCATCGTTGTGTCAGCTTGATGTTTTGTTAATTGGTATGCTAAAGGAAAGAACGTAATGAGTAAGTAACTCTCGATTATTATTAAAATCATTTTGGATTGAAAACTGGATCTATCGATTTAGATTATCAGTAGTATTTTCTGCGCCTTATTTTGTGGAAATCGTTAGCGATCACTGTATAACAGGAATGTCTGATGATAAAAGTTTCGTGTTGTCTTATCCATTGCTCGCTAGCTTATTAGCAGTGTAGGGAATAAAGATAGCGTAAGAATCCAGTTATTCAACAGACGTATTGATCCAAGAGGCTTTTCGGCCGTAACACGATTTACCTTCATTGGATGCCTTATAGGATGGCTAAAGGTGTTGCCAAACAGTCGAGTTATAGAAGTAATAAGCTGAGGAATCCTAAATGTTATTCGCCGATTTATGGCGCACTTCCACTGTTAAACTGGGTTGCTAGGAGATCTTTATATGCGCATCAGTATTTTTGGTCTGGGTTACGTCGGCGCGGTGTGTGCCGCCTGCTGGTCAAAAGCCGGCCACAATGTTATCGGCGTAGAAGTGAATGCCGACAAGGCGGGTTTAATAAACCAGGGGCAGTCGCCTATTGTTGAAAGCGAGCTTTCCGAACTCATTGCTACAGCCGTCGAAAAACAGCATCTGCGCGCAACGACCAACGCACGTGAAGCCGTACTGAATTCCGAAATCTCCCTGGTTTGTGTAGGTACCCCTAGCCAGTTGAACGGTAGCCTCGACCTGGCCTATGTGCGCCATGTCTGTGAAGAGATCGGCACCGCGCTCAAAGAAAAAGAAGAGTTTCATGTGGTTGTCATGCGTAGCACGGTACTGCCTGGCACGGCGCGGAGTCTGGTGATTCCTACTCTGGAAGAGTTCTCCGGTAAGACGCTAGGAGTGGAGTTCGGTGTCGTATCCAATCCGGAATTTCTGCGCGAAGGCACCGCGATTTATGATTTTTACTATCCACCCAAGACGGTCATCGGGGAAACCGATACTCACAGCGGCGATATCGTCGCTGCGCTCTACGAAGACATCGACGCGCCGTTAATCCGCATCCCGGTCGAGACCGCAGAGATGATCAAATATGCCGACAACTCCTGGCATGCGACCAAAGTAGTGTTCGCCAATGAGATCGGCAATATCTGTAAAGAGCTCAATATTGACGGGCAGGCGGTCATGGATGTGTTTTGCCAAGACCACAAGCTGAATTTGTCATCGTATTACCTGCGGCCGGGATTCGCCTTTGGCGGTTCCTGTTTGCCCAAGGATGTCCGGGCGATCTGCTACAAAGCCCGCAGCCTGGATTTGAAGTCGCCGCTATTGGAGTCTTTGTTGCCCAGCAATCAATACCAGATCGAACGTGCTCTGAGCATGATTCAAGCGCATGACAGCAAACGAGTAGGACTGTTCGGCCTGAGCTTTAAGGCGGGGACCGACGACTTACGGGAAAGCCCGATGGTCGAGTTGGTTGAACGGTTGTTGGGCAAGGGCTATCAACTCAAGATTTTTGACCGCAACGTGTCGTTGGCTTCGCTGTCCGGCGCCAATCGCGATTATCTAATGCACAAAATCCCGCATATCTCGCAGCATCTGTGCCCGGATATGCATGCCGTCAGCCACAACAGCGATATTCTGGTAATTGGTAACGGTGCCGAGGAATTCACTGCGATTACGGACAATGCTCGCTCCGACCAACTGGTTATCGATCTGGTTCGGGTCTCGAAGCAAGAGAGCAATGGTCGCTACCAAGGCATCTGCTGGTAAGCCCATGATCATTCGAATCCGGTCCTGTCTCTCGCTACTCAGCCTCTGGTTGAGCTACCAATATGTTGGTCATTGAGAAAACGCCATGTCTCTGGTGCCTTTAATCATTGCCGGTGGCAACGGCACGCGGTTATGGCCGCTGTCACGCTCTGCCTATCCCAAGCAATTCCTGAAGCTGCTCGGCAGCCACAGCCTGCTGCAGGATACTGTGCTGCGCTTGCAGGGGATTAACGCGACGGCTCCTATAGTCGTGTGTAATCAGCAACACCGTTTTTTGGTCGAGCAGCAGTTACGCATGGTGGTGGCCGATGCCCATATCGTATTGGAGCCGCAAAGCCGCAATACCGCACCGGCCGTTGCCGTCGCTGCGTTGCTGAGTCGGGAAATCATTGGCGATGACCCGCTACTACTGGTATTGCCGGCCGATCATGTTATTGAGGACGTAGCACGGTTTCATGCGGGCATTCGCGCCGCCGCCGAGCAGGCGCAGTTCGGTCGACTGGTCACTTTCGGTGTGTTGCCGACTCGACCGGAAACCGGCTATGGCTACATTCAACAGGGAGAGAACCTGGGTGGCGACGTATCCAGCATCGCCCGCTTTGTGGAAAACCCGATTCGACCCAAGCGCTCCAGTATCTTGAATCGGGGGGCTATTACTGGAACTCCGGGATGTTTCTATTCCGTGCCAGCCGTTACCTGGATGAGCTGCAAATACAAGCACCCGCAATCGCAAAAGCCTGTCAACAAGCTTGTGCTGCACCGCAGCTGGACGGCAGTTTTATCCGTTTGGATACGACGGCATTTGATGCTTGTCCAGCCGATTCGGTGGATTACGCGGTGATGGAACACACCGAAGCAGGCGCGGTTGTGCCGATTGACGTCGGTTGGAACGACATCGGTGCCTGGACAGCTCTGCAAGATGTGGCCGGTCGGGATGTGGATGGCAACACGTTGCAGGGCGATGTAGTTGTCGAACAAACCCGCAATACCTATGTGCATTCCGAAAGCCGCTTGGTGACTACCCTCGGGATAGAGAATGCGGTAATCGTCGAGACCGCGGATGCCGTACTGGTCGCCGACCGATCCCGGGTACAGGACATCAAAAAGCTAGTCGGTAAGCTGAGTGAGGCCGGGCGTCACGAAGTGGGCGAACATACCCAGGTATACCGGCCGTGGGGTAATTACGAAACGGTAGCCACCGGCAGTCGCTATCAGGTCAAGCGGATCATCATTGAACCGGGCGAAAAGCTGTCACTGCAAATGCACCATCACCGGGCTGAACATTGGATTGTGGTGCGTGGTACCGCGCGCGTGGTCTGTGACGACGAAGTGCGTTTGCTATCGGAGAATCAATCCACCTATATCCCGCTCGGATCGCGCCATCGGCTGGAGAATCCCGGCAAGATTCCACTCGAATTGATCGAGGTGCAATCCGGCGGTTACCTGGGCGAAGACGACATCGTGCGCTTTGAGGACCAGTATGGACGTTCCGGTTAACAGCGAGTTCAAGCAGCGTAATAGCATCCGCATGAGCTGTGGGTGGATAGTGTACGCCGGGCTTACGACCCTGTTTTGGGTATTAGTCTTTTCTATCCCTGCGCGGGCAGCTGAGTTGCAGTTCGAGTGTCCGGCAGTGGAGGCTGCGGAAAATAGCTTCATGTCACTGACTCAGGGAAAAAACGGCTGGTTTTTTCGCACTGGCGCCGACCTGAAGGACGATTTCTATCTTTCCGAGGAAAGCAGAACCTATCTACAGCGGCTGGTGAATGCGTTGGAGCAACGCGACACCAAGCTGATTTTTCTGCCGGTCCCGACCCGTGGGGTAATCGGCAGCGATTACTTATCTCAGGAAATGGATCGGCAGGCTTATTTCCGGCCCGTCGAGGCGGAACGAGCGTTTCATGGCTTGGTGAATCAGCTGCGCTCCACCGGTATGACAGTGCTCAATCTGCTGGATTACCTCGCCAAGGAAAACGCTGACGATAGCCAAGCATTCTTCTTTAAGCGGGATACCCACTGGACACCCGAGGGCGCGCGGCTGGCTGCGCAAGCGGTTGGCGGGGCATTGGCTGAATTACCCGTTTACCAGTCGCTGGAAAAAGCGACGTATCAATCGAAGGTCATGTCCGAGCAGCAGATTAAACACACCATGGCCCAAGAAATCCAGCGGTTGTGCCAAGCCGAATTGCCCCCGGAGCCCTATTCATTCTACGAAACGCGCCAACTCGCCGAGGGTGACAGCAATGCCGATCTGTTCGGTTCGTCTGAAGACATCGGTTCGTTGGTATTATTGGGGACCAGTTTCAGCGCGGTAACTTATTTCAACTTCGACGGTTTTCTGGCAGAGAGTACCGGCCTCGAAGTGGCCAATCATGCGATCTCCGGCGGACAGTTGTTCAATGCGATGGCGTCGTTTACCGCATCGCCGCAGTTCGAAGAGACCGACACCCGCTTCATGATATGGGAAGCGCCCGCCTACTCCAACTTCAATCGCGGTTCCTCCAGCGCTTTCCGGCAGATCATACCTGCGGTGTACGGACCTTGCACGACTGACACAGCCGTGGCCTCCGGCATATTTGCGGTGAGTCAGGGCGAGTCCTCCGGGCCTTTTGAGGTCGATCCGGCATTGGCTGTCAGCGGTAACGATTACTACCTCTATCTTTCCACACCCAACCGAGCATTGGCGCAATTCACAGTCAAGATCGACTACGCCGATGGGGATTTTGAATGGTTTGCCATCGATCGTACCGAACGTTTCCCCAATTGGGGGCGGTTTTTCATTGAATTTTCCGAAGACATCGAAAGTACCGTCAGCCAAATAGCGTTGAGTGGGCTACCGCAGTTGAGCGCCGACCTCGAAGCGCACATCTGCCGTGCACCCACGTTGGTGGCTGAGCGGTCGCAGTCGTAGATCACTGTGGAAGAAGTCATGACAATGAAAGGGGGTCAATAACCCATGAATTTACACTTATTGGCGAAAGCGTTCGCTTTGGTGATTGGGCTTGCCCATGCGTTCGGAACGGTTGCGGCGGCTCAGGATGCCGAACTCTATGATCCTGCGCCGCCGCCAAATGCAGCCTTTGTCCGGGTGGTCAACGCCACCGCAGCTGATTCGTCGATTTCCGCTCAATTGGCCGGCATCGATTTCGGGGAGCTGCCTTATCCAGGGGTTTCCGCCTATCAGGTTGTCCAGGAAGGCGAACGGGTGTTCCAGACCGGCGAAAAAAATGAACCGTTGACTATTAAGGCGGGTAATTACTACACCATCGCCGTGCTCGGCCAAGGCGACGAACAACACATTCTACCCATCCAGGATTCGGTTAGCACCAACCCGGCCAAATGCGGCGTGTTGTTTTACAACCTGTCCGATCAACCGGCTGCATCGTTGCGGGTTCCAAGCCGTAACGTCGATGTGATTGCCGCCGTGAATCCCGGGAAAGGGGAGTTGCGTGAGGTGAATGCCTGGATATCGATCTGGCGGTAGTGGCAGGTGAGCAACCGGTGCAGTCTTTTGACACCGTGCAACTCAAACGCCGTACCCATCTGTCTTTCATGCTGATCGGCGCCGGTGATGATCTACGGGTGCTGATGGCCGAGAACACGACCCAGCAATAATGATTAATCCACGGTGGTTGATTCTCGGAACAGCTCAGGCAGGAAGTCGCCCGGTGCGGTCTCTGATGATCGGCTTGAGCTTAGCAGGCGGGTTGACGGTTTTTACAGCTCAGGCTGATGAGCAACCGACGTTGCCCTTGATGCCGCCTAGTCTGGATTATTCAAAGGTCTGTGTCAGCGAATCCGGTCTGGAAGTGGATAAGCGCGGACTGGACCAGTGGGATGGCAAAAGCACTCGAACACCACCGGAAGAACTGCTGGAAATCGGCCTGCTTTATCAAAAAGGCAGTAAGCGTGTAGCGCGCGATCATAACGTCGCGTTACGGATATTCGAGTATCTTGCCAGGAAATCCTGGTCGAAGCAGGCCCATGCGAAATATAAGTTGGCGAATCTGTTGCTGGATGGCGAAGGTATTTCCGCCAACCCGGAACGCGCTGCTCAGCTGCTGAGGGAGGCGGCCCGCTTTCAAGTGATTGGAGCCGCCGCCCTGCTGGGCGAGCTCTATGTGGAAGGTCTGGGGGTTGAACAGAGTTATTCGAAAGCAGCGGCGTACTTTCGAACTGCGGCAGCAGCCAATGATCCGGACGCGGCGTTGGCTTTGGCCCGACTTTATCGGGAGGGACTGGTCGCTGCGCCTACACCGAAAGCCGCCGATGAGATGGCGCAATTTGCCCAATTGCTGTTGATGACCAGCCTGGGTCGGGGCAATTGCAGCGCGCTACACCGCAT
>JAAUQA010000109.1 GCA_012032855.1 Candidatus Competibacteraceae bacterium | reverse complement strand
GCTCGTTGTTCTTGGCCGGGATCAAGTGTTCCAGCGCGGCGAGCGTCATGGACCAGCGTTCGGTCATGGTCAACTCACCGGTTTCAGGGGTTGGGGTAAGCTCGTTTTCAGACATAATCAACCCGCCCTCCTGATTCACTCTATAAAACGCATTATGGTAGTCTTAAAATTTATAAGGCTATTATCCTGCCGACTAGGACAGGAATCCAGCGGCTATTCCCATTGCGTGTAAAATCGTCTTTACTAACCAGGTCATACCGCAGACCTCAAGGAGCTTCCGGTGAGCCCCCATAGCCGTGATCGGCGACGCCACGCCCGCATCAAAGCGCCTATCGTTTGTCACTCGAAACGATTGGAATCCGAACATCCGCAGTCGCTGGATATCAGCCTGAGCGGCATACGCGTTTACAGCGATAATGCATTGCACACCGGAGAGGAATTGGAGATACAGTTGGATCTACCCGATAAGCAACACGTGCGATGCCGGGCAACCGTGATGTGGGTAAAATCACTCGCTGCTACAGACCTCGCGCATTATGAAGTCGGCTTGCAATTTATTGATCTTTCTACTGATCACTTGCTGATGCTGGCTTATCAAATCAAACGCATTTCACTGTCTTGACAGGCATATCGTGCTGACCCGCAATAGTCAGTAAACCGTGAAACAGCAAATCCGGTTCCAACTGATAGCTGTTTTGCAAATACGGTAATACCGTCTCCGCTCCGCCGCCGGTCAACAGACGACAAACCCTATGGTCCTGGGTTGATTCCATTTGTGCCGTAATCCCGTCAATAGCAGCAGCAACGGCATGCACCACCCCGCCCCACACACAATCCTGGGTGGTTTTCCCGAATATCATGACCTCCCCCACGGCGGCGGGTATCTGCTGCGTATCGCGATACAGCGCCTCGCGCATCAGCTGTACACCGGGAAAATAACTCCGCCCAAATGGCTACCGTCAGTAGCCAGAGCATCAATCGTAATGGCCGTGCCGCAATCCACCACACAGCACGCCTGATTGATTCGTGCTCTAGCTCCCACCATAGCGACCCACCGATCAACACCCATTTGAGCAGGGTTAGGATAGGCGTTGCGAACCCCGAAATTGGCTGCTTCAGTCGTCACAAACTGCACCGGTACAGCAGCCCAAGTCGGTTCAATCCATTCACGCAGTGCGGTAGCCATCTGAGCACCTGCCACATTGGCAATCAGCACCCGCGACGGTCGCTGTAGGTCGCCCCACAAGCGCTCCGCTAACGTTTCCCGGTCGAGTTCTCGATGGAATAATTTACCGCGCCGCGTGAACCGACCATTTTCCCATACCACCCACTTGATCTGCGAATTGCCGACATCCACCAGCAGCATCATTCGTCAACTCTGAGGCTGATCTCACCGGCTAGGAATCGCTGCGTGCCGCTCCCCGTATCCACCAGCAGTGCACCGGAGTCATCGACACCCTGGGCGATACCGGTAATCGTACTATTAGGGCAATGGAGGGTAATGCGCTGACCCGCCACCTGATCGAATTGTTGCCATTGTCGGCTGATGCCGGGAAAGCCGGTCTGCTCGAAACCGGCAAACGCAGCCACCAATTCATTGACAATCTGCGCAACGAGTTGATTGCGGGAAACCCGACCCGGTCCCAGAATACCGCGCAGATCGATCCACGGCTGATCAATCGCACTGTCTGCACTGGTCGGCATCGCCACATTGATCCCCACCCCGGCAACGACATGGCAAGGACCGGTGGATTCGCCGTCGAATTCCAGCAAAATCCCGCCTAATTTAAGCCGCCGCCACAGTAGATCATTAGGCCACTTCAAACCCACTTCTGCGACTCCCAGCTGACGTAGGGCACGGGCAACCGCCACCCCAATCGCCAAACTCAAGCCGCTCAGCGCAGCAGGGCCTACGGAAAATCGCCACAGCAGGGATAAATACACATTGGCGGCAAACGGTGAAACCCAAGCCCGACCACGTCGTCCACGACCCGCCAACTGTATTTCGGCGCAGCAGACTGTGCCGCCCGGCGCCCCGTTTTAGCCTGATTGAGTAGATGGGTGCTGGTCGAATCGAGACAGGAATGTACATCGACGGCTGCAATGTACTGTCGGGTTTCCTGGGTAAACGCAGCGGAAATACGAGCTTGTTCAAGAAATTCGATAGGTTCGGCTAGCCGATACCCGCGTCCGCGCACCGCGAAGATCGTGATCCCCTTGTCTTCCAGTGCACGAATCAGCTTCCATACTGCTGCACGGCTTATCCCGCCTAGTTGTTGGGCCAGGGTTTCTCCAGAGTGAAAAGCCCCATCATTAAGAATATCCAACAGCGCTCGTTCGCGTTCCACGATGATGCCTTGCACAGTAAGTGGAGAAGACAGCATCTCTGGAGAGGCTGTTGTCTTGATCTTGGGTCGGTCTAACCGGCGAGGATCACGGAAAAGAAACTGAGTACACCGGTGATGGCGAGTACGATGATGATCAACAAAGCGAAGTTCTGAAAAGTGAGCATGGGATCTCCCTCCTTACCCCTGAGTATGGGGTAAGCCTAATTCATTTATCTTCTTTTACCAAGGACTTATCTGGTTTCCCTGCAGGGCGGCGATGGGGAATACGCGGATCATCGTCATCCATTAGGATACGATGAGCGGGTCCATCCAGATCATCGAACTGTCCGGTCTTGACCGCCCAGACGAAGGCCCACACGATAATCCCAATGAACGCCACTGTTATCGGTAGCAACAGAAATAGGATTTTCATGGGGTCTGTTGCACTCTATCACCAACCTCGCGTCTCATCGTCTTCAATCGCAATGCGTGCCGACCACCAGCAGGGAACTCAGCGACATGCCTAAAGCGGCGGCCCAGGGAACAATCCATCCGGTTGCTGCAAGCGGAGTCGCTAATGCATTATAGCCGATCGCCCAGCTTAGGTTTTGACGAATAATGTTTACTGTGCGCCGCGCTACGCTGATCCCTTGGCTCAAGGCATCCAGTCTGCCCGAGAGCAGAATCATATCAGCGGCTGCGTGGGCCAGTTGCGTACCCGTACCCATTGCGATAGACACTGCAGATGCGGCCAGCACAGGCGCATCATTGATCCCGTCGCCGATCATGGCAACTACCGCGCCCTCACGTTGCAATGCGTGCAAACGTGCCAATTTGTCGGCCGGTATGAGCCCACCTTCGGCCTGATCGATACCGAGCTGCCGAGCAATTGTGTGTACTGTCTCGGCTCGATCTCCGCTCAGCAGCATGACCTGTAGACCCATAGCCTGCAATGCTTTTACCACCGCACCAGCATCCGGGCGCAGTGTGTCGGCTAATTCAAACCAAGCCAACACGCCCTGTGCGTTGCCTAATGCAACCCGAGTGGCAGTCGATTCGTCAGTTGCACTCTCTACCAACGGCGTAGCACTGAGCTGGGCGACAAAATCCGCGCGCCCAGTCGATAACGCACACCGTCTACCCAGCCTTCCACCCCTGCACCGGGGGTGTTTTTCAACTGCTCAGCACACAACGTACCTTGAGCAGCCTTGAGCAGAGCTTGCGCGACCGGATGTTCGGAGCCACGCTCCAGCGCGGCTGCTAATTCTAAACAACGTTGCGAATCCACCACGCCGACCAGTTTCACAGCGATCAATTTTAACTGCCCTAACGTCAAGGTGCCGGTTTTATCGAATACGACATGGGTAACCCGCGCCAACGTCTCCAAAGCATGAGCACGAGTTGCCAACAGCCCGCATTGCGTTAGATAAGCGGTGGCTGCGGTCAAAGCCGTCGGCGTAGCCAGCGACAGGGCACAAGGACAAGTCACTACCAGCACTGCCAAGGTAATGGGAAACGCAACGGTGGGATCATGCATTCCCCACCACAAAGCGACAGCAGTAGCAATCAGCAACACACCGCCGACAAACCACCCAGCCACCCGATCGGCTAATTGTGCCAGCGGCGGTTTAGTGCCAGCCGCACGTTCGGTGAGGCTGACGATAGTAGACAGCACCGTTTCGGCACCAACCTTGTCGATTTCCATCACCAGCGGGCTTTCTACATTAAGCGAACCACCGATGAGTGTCGCGCCCACCGATTTGGGCAATGGCAAGCTTTCACCGGTCAATAACGACTCATCGACACTGCTGATGCCTTCCACTACTCGACCGTCAGCAGGAACCGTCGCACCGGGACGGATTAATACTCGCTCCCCCGGCAGTAACTCGGCTACGGCGACCGTTTCCTGTGCATCGCCATCGCCTAGCCGCACCGCCGTGGCAGGCAACATGCGCACTTGCTGCTCGGCGACACGACCGGAGCGCTGACGGACCTGCATTTCCAGAAAACGACTGCCCAGCAGCAGAAAAGTAAACATGGTAACCGAATCGAAATACACCTCTCCCGCACCGTACCAAGTATGCCAAGCGCTAGCGCAAAACGCGCTGGCGATGGCTATGGAGACCGGCACATCCATGCCCAACTGCCGACGACGACGTAACCCTCGCCACGCGGCGGCAAAAAAGGGCCGGGCGGAATACAGCAACACCGGCAGGGTGATCACTAGGCTGATCCAACGCAGCAAATTGCGGCTGTCTGCATCCATGCCGTAGTAATCGCCGAAATACATCGCTAAGGCCAGCATCATGACCTGCATCGCCCCCACGCCGGCTACCGCCACCCGCCGCAATGCACCGGCCCGTTCCCGCTCATGGACGGCTTGTTGGCGATCGTGATCGAACGGATAGGCGCGGTAACCGATAGCGGTTATCGCGGCCAGGATGTCGCTCAGTCGAATCTCACGCTCGTCCCATTCGAGATAGGCGCGTTGGGTGGAATAATTGATGCGGAAGGTACGCACTCCCGGCAGGGCACCGACATGGCGTTCGTTCAACCACACGCAGGCGGCGCAAACAATGCCTTCCAGAATCAGCGAAGCCGAACGCAGGTGAGCGGCTTCGGTACGGACAAAACTGTTTTGAATCGCAGGCCGGTCATAGACCCGTAAGTCGTTCAGCGCCTGTGCCAAGGATTCATCGACCTGCCGGGCGGGTTCGGTGCGATGCCGATAGAAATCCGCCAATCCCGCAGCGACAATAGCCTGAGCGACCGCCTGGCAACCCGGACAACAAAACCAGCATTCCTGATCGTCAATCCGGGCGACATAACGGGTATTCGCCGCCACCGGCAAACCGCAGTGGAAACACGTTGCTGTGGGAGAAGCTGCTGGAACCGGTTCGGTTAGGGAAGACGCATAGGCCATGATTGCGTCAAGGAGCCGCTATTGTGGTCGTTGCCCGGATTTCATGCCGTTCGTCTGCCTTATCCACATGCAGTACCAAATCCCAACGACCGGCGGCGGGCAACTGCAAATCGACCAGATAGACACCCGCTTCGGTCTCGTGCATGGCAAACGCAGTATCCTGTGCACTGTTAGCAGGACGCAGAAAACGACCGTGGATTTCGGCATTCGTCACCGGCTCACCGTTGCGAGTGCGGACCACTAGCTTGAACGTGGCGGGCTGGCCCAGCACCGGTCGTTGCAACCAGCCTCTTTGGACACGCCAGCCTCGTTCCTCCTGACGTCGTCGTTGCGCCAGATAATCGTTAAACAGCGCTTCTTTCTCTTGAAATCATGGAAATTTCCCCGGAAAAACGAGGTCACTGGGTTCTCTCGGGCGGGCAATAAATGTTGGCTGAGTTGTGGCGAAAGCCCGCGTTGGGCGAGTACGATAAATACCGCATTGACCGCCGCCAAGGTCACGAAAAAGCCGATCAGCAGCGCCGGTCCCCAATGCCAACGGGTCCGAGCATCGGATTGAGTACCGGATTGCCCACGCAACCCAAGAAATAACCCGCAACCATAGGAGGCCAGCAGATACAAGGCTAGATGAATCGCCACGATGTCACCGCCCGGCCAGCGCCCTATCACCAGCGACAGATAAACCGCCACGGCGATCAAGGCCACGACCAATGCGCTGCGCAAGGCGCTCCAGCCGCTCCAATAGAATAACCCAGCGTTGGCAGTGACGATCAGCACCACCCCGATGGCGAGGCTCGCAAGCATGTCGACCATCGTTTAATCCGGTGAGTAAAACAACGTAGTCTGTCTGACCGGTTCGAGGTCTGTGCCGTGCAATGGAGTGATCACAAAATCAAAATGGCGCTGATTCTCGCCCTCGGCCTGAGGCGGCACGCGGACTCGGGCCACAATACGTAATCGCTGCTGAGGTTCCAAAGCCACTGTATCATCCAATCCCTCCAGAACCAGTTCCGCCCCAGCCAACTTGTCCAAACTGATTTGGAACGCCGCCGGCTCCAGCACTTTATTGTTGAACTTGATTTCATAGGTGTTCTGAATACGCCCATCGGACAGGGTGACGAACAACGGTTGGCGGATCTGCTCCACAGTGGCGGTATAAGGGGCTTGGGTCGAAATACTCCAGATCAGCGCAGCAATGGCGGCGCACAGCACCACTCCGTAACCCAACACCTTGGGTTTGAGAATCCGGGATTTCTTGCCGTTTTGGGTGTTTTCCGAAGTGTATTTGATCAAGCCGCGCGGCCAATGCAGCTGATCCATGATGTTGTCACAGGCATCGATACACAGCGCGCAGGAGATGCATTGCAGTTGCAGACCATTTCGGATATCGATACCAACCGGGCAAACCTGCACGCAATAGCCGCAATCGATGCAATCACCGAAACCGGCGGCTTGGCGCTCCTCGCGTTGTTTAAGTTCCCGGGTTAATTTCTCCCGCCCTTTGGCACCTTCGCCGCGACGTTCGTCATAGGCCACGATTAAGGTGTCCTTGTCGAACATGGCGCTCTGGAAACGTGCATAGGGACACATATAGGTGCAGACCTGTTCGCGCGCTAGACCAGCCATCACAAAGGTCGTGGCGGTTAGGAATAAGGTAGTGGCATAGGCTGAAAACGGTGCCTGGCCGATGAAAAATTGTCCGATCAAGCTGGGCGCATCACCCCAATACAGGACAAAGGTTAATCCGGTCCAAAAAGCCATCAGTAACCACAATCCCCAGGTAATGGCCATTTTGAGCACTTTCTCACCATTCCAAGGGGCTGCCCCTAACCGGATACGGGCCGGTCGCTCTCCTTGTATCCAACGTTCGATCAAAATAAAAACATCGGTCCACAAGGTTTGAAAACAGAAGTAGCCGCAAAATACCCGCCCGGCGATGCCGGTAACAAAAAACAACAGCATGGCGGCAATCACTAATAACCCACCCAGCCAAATCATATCCTGAGCCTCGATAGCCAGATCGAACACATAGAAATGGCGATTGGGTATATCGAACAGCACCGCCTGATTGGAGGCATTGGGTCGCTCCCAGCGGACCCAAGGCAGGAGAAAATAGACGCCGTAAGCTATCGCCAGGGCGACGTATTTCAAATTGCGGAAACGCCCCTTGACGGTGCGCGGATAGATGGGGATTCGCTTTTGATAGAGAGTGGACTGCTCGGCAAGTTCAGACATGATTAATCCCGTCGCAAATGGGTAAGACCATTATACCGGATGCGCTTCAATGGGTGGATGGCGATCGTTCAGAACAACTTGACTATTTGTGCAGGAATGCGAATCCCGCCGCAGTATAGCCAGACCGCTATCTTGCAACAAGGATCAACACGACATGAACGCAACACCTTGGAAGCCGCTTATTGCTGGCTTGGCATTGCTGCAATAGATAATATGTAGTAACATCACTACAATTAATCTTGAGAGTTTAGTATGTCATTTACTACCTTATCCAGCCGTAGTTTCAACCAAGATAGCAGTAAAGCTAAAAAAGCCGCTCTAAACGGTCCGGTATTTATCACTGATCGGGGCCGACCATCGCATGTGCTATTGACCATAGAAGACTATCAACGCCTCACCAACAGCCCTGTCAGTATTGTTGATTTGTTGGCTATGCCCGAAGCTGATGATATTGACTTTGATCCGCCACGTTTTGGCGATCAGTTGAGCCATCCCGTGGACTTGGCGTAATCGATCATTGATGTACTTGCTGGATACCAACGTTGTTTCGGAACTGCGCAAAAGCAAGCCCGACCCGCATGTTAAAGCATGGGCGAGCAGCATTGAAACCAGCCGCCTTTACTTGTCAGTCATTACGATTTTAGAACTCGAACGCGGGGTATTACTGATTGAACGGCGCGATTCAACGCAAGGCGAGGTGCTGCGCTGCTGGCTGAATGAACGGCTCCTGCCAGCTTTTGCGGAAAGAGTGCTGGCGATAGATACTCCGGTTGCTCAGCGTTGCGCCGCTTTGCATGTCCCTAATCCCTGTTCTGAGCGGGATGCGCTGATTGCAGCGACCGCATCGGTGCATGGTATGACGGTTGTTACCCGTAACAACGCTGATTTTGAGCCGACCGGTGTAGCCTGGCTTAATCCTTGGCAGACTGATTAGCGGCGTCAAGTGCCAATCAGCGCATGTCATTGCACTGATTAGTTTTCCATCGGTGAAATCCTAATAGCGCCTTACGGGCTGCTGAAAGCCGCTATATTGCCAGCCATTTTTCGACTTTTAGGGTCTCAGCTTTTTGGAAATCACGTAGATTTGCCGTAAGGAGAAGAGCGTCAAAACTTATTGCGATAGACGCGATTTCAAATCCATAGCGCCAATGCGAACTCAGGGCTGTTCAATGCTATTCCAAAAGACCCCTTCCCCCCTGGCGGGGGAAGGTTGGGATGGGGGGGTACTT
>JAAUQA010000108.1 GCA_012032855.1 Candidatus Competibacteraceae bacterium | reverse complement strand
AAGCGCTTAAACAAGGTTGGCGTCCGGATCTATCCAATGTCGTGCCCACCGAAAAGCGTGTCGCTGTAATCGGTGCAGGACCGGCCGGCCTGGGCTGCGCCGATGTGTTGGCGCGCAATGGCGTACAAACCGTGGTTTACGACCGCTATCCGCAAATCGGTGGATTATTGACTTTCGGTATTCCCCCATTCAAGTTGGAAAAAGAAGTGGTTCAAACCCGTCGCGAGATCATGGAGGGCATGGGGATTGAGTTTGTTTTGAATACGGAAATCGGTCGAGACATTTCCTTTCAGCGCTTAATGGACGAATACGACGCCGTCTTTTTGGGCATGGGCACCTATACTTATATGAAAGGCGGTTTTCCTGGTGAAGATCTCAGCGGCGTGTACGACGCACTCCCGTATCTGATTTCCAACGTCAACCGGGTGTTGGGATTGGAGCAGGAACCGGCGGATTTCATTGATATGCGCGGACAACGGGTGGTGATTTTAGGCGGTGGCGATACTGCGATGGACTGCAACCGCACAGCTGTGCGGCAAGGCGCTCGCTCGGTGACTTGCGTGTATCGGCGCGATGAAACCAACATGCCCGGCTCCCGGCGCGAAGTCAGTAACGCCAAGGAAGAAGGGGTGGAATTCCTCTGGAACCGGCAACCGATAGAATTGGTAGGTGACCGCCAAGTCGAGGGTGTCAAAGTATGCGCCACCCGGTTGGGTGAGCCGGATGCGCGCGGTCGGCGGAGTCCCGAAGTGGTGCCGGGATCCGAGGAAATTATTCTCGCTGATCGGGTGCTCATTGCGTTTGGGTTCCGGCCCGACCCGGCGCCTTGGTTCGATGATTTCAATATCGGGATTGACGAACGAGGCCGGGTCAAGGCGGTTCCCAGCGGACAGTTCAAATATCAAAGCAGCAACCCCAAAGTCTTTGCCGGCGGCGATATGGTGCGGGGATCGGATTTGGTCGTTACTGCCGTGTTCGAAGGCCGCGAGGCCGCTGAAGGCATTTTGGATTATCTCGGCGTCTGAGCACCTTACTCGGATACCGCACTATTAGGACTAAAACTGTCGTGTATCCGTTGCAAAATGATCGGTTGTTGCGTGCGTTACGGCGTCAGCCGGTGGATGTCACCCCGATTTGGATCATGCGCCAAGCCGGTCGTTATTTGCCAGAGTACCGGGCGACTCGCGCCTGCGCCGGGAGTTTTATGACGCTTTGCCAGACGCCGGAACTGGCCTGCGAAGTAACCCTGCAACCCCTGGCCCGCTTTCCCCTGGACGCCGCGATTTTATTTTCGGACATTCTGACCGTGCCGGATGCGATGGGCTTAGGATTGCAATTCGTTGAAGGTGAAGGGCCGCAATTTCAGCGTCCGGTGCGTTCCGCAGATGACATCGCTGGTTTGCCGGTACCGGACCCGGAACAGGATTTAGGTTATGTCATGGACGCTGTGCGCTTGATTCGCCGTGAACTGACCGGGCGGGTTCCCTTGATCGGCTTCGCGGGCAGCCCTTGGACCTTGGCTACGTACATGGTCGAGGGTGGGGCGAGTAAAGAGTTCGCCTTGGTGAAAGGCTTGTTGTTCGATCAGCCCAAGGTGATGCACCAGCTGCTGGATGTTGTCGCCCGCAGTGTGACCGCTTATCTGAACGCCCAAATTGCGGCAGGTGCGCAAGCAGTGATGATTTTCGATACTTGGGGAGGCTCACTTTCACCCGCTGCGTACCGTGAGTTCTCTCTACGATATATGCAGTCCATTGTTGACGGGCTAATTCGCGAAAGCGACGGACAGCGCGTGCCCGTGGTGTTATTTACCAAGGGTGGCGGGATGTGGTTGGAGGCGATGGCGGAAACCGGTTGTGACGCGCTAGGTGTGGACTGGCGGGTGAACATCGGTGAAGCTCGCCAAAGGGTGGGTGCAAAAGTGGCGCTGCAAGGCAATCTCGATCCTTGTGTGCTGTATGCCTCGCCTGAGCGCATTCGCCAAGAAGTGGCGGCGGTACTGGCTGATTTCGGTTTCGGTGATGGGCATGTCTTTAACTTGGGCCACGGCATCCATCCGCAAATAGATCCGGAACATGTGCGAGCGATGGTAGAGGCCGTGCATGAACAGAGTCGGCCTTATCATGAAGGGAGCGCGGATTAAGGCAATTTAACCGCTTCGCCCAGCCCGGCTTTTTTCAATGTATGACTTATAAACGGCACAGTCAGTTTACGCTGTGCGGCCAGTGAGGCCCGGTCCAAAATCTCCAACGCCTCGAACAGACGCTCTAACGGCTGGCCGTAGTGGCGCAATAAATACCGTTCTACTTCAGGGGTCAATATCAAACCGCGCGGCGTGGCCCGCAAGCGCAGAGCCTGCAAGACATCAGCCTCATTCAGCGGTTTTAGGGTTAGCGATAAGCAACCTGTCAAACGCGAAGTGAGTTGCGGCAGGTGCAAATCCAATTCGTGCGGTATAGCAGTGCCGGTAATCACCAAACTTCCTTGCGTGCCCTGAACGCGCTCGAACAAGTTTCTTAGCGCCAGTTCCCAGTCATCACGCCCGGCGATGCATTGCACATCGTCGATGCACACCAACGCCAGATTTTCTAGCCCATCAAGCACAGCACAAGGGAACTGTGCAATGGTTTGCAATGGCAGATAAACGGCCCCGGTGCCGTGCTCGCCGACAGTATGGCAGATAGCCTGTAATAAATGACTTTTACCGCTACCCGCAGCTCCCCACAGATAAATGTGAGGTTCCCAGGGACTACCGGATAACCGACGCAGTGTCTCGACTACTTCGGCATTGGCGCCGGGCACAAAACTCTCGAAAGTAGCGCTTTCTTTTAGTTCCAGCAAAAGCGGTAGCTGTTGCATGGCGATGTCTTAGTCGTGATAGGTCAAAGGGCTAAAAGCAGAGCTGAACATCAAAGTCAGGCTGTCAGTCCATAGGCAAACGGATTTACGGGGCATTAGCTTGTTTCCCCTTGGATAGGGCACGTCGTCCCCATTCCCAAACGTAAATGCCACCGCTTGATACGGTGGTTAAGGCCGCACTGGCGAGCAGTCCTACAAGTATCGGCTCCGGCAATGCCCTTACCCCCTGGTCGAACAGGATAGCCAACACTAACAGGATTTGCACAACGGTGTTGAGTTTGCTGATAAGCAGCGGCGACGCTTCGAAAGATTCGATTAAATAATGATAACTGAGCGCCCCGCTGACAATGACGACATCCCGTAAAATGACCAGCACGACTAACCAAACCGGTAAGTTGCCTTGCCAACCGAGCACCACAATAGCGCCCATCAGTAACAGCTTGTCGGCCAATGGGTCTAGAATACTGCCCAAATAAGTGGACCAGCCGAAACGCTTGGCCAGATACCCATCTAGCCCGTCGGACGCGCCGGCCAATAGGAACAAGAGCAATACCGTGCTGTAGCGCTCCTGCAGCAGCAGCCACAGAATTGGCGGAACCAGCAGGATGCGCGCAGCGGTAATCAGATTTGGAATATCGCGGGGTTTCAAGATAGCGGCGACTGACGGTTATCGACAACAGCCATGCTAACATAACACACTTGCGCAAGTTGCGCTTTTTGGGGAGGAATTCGCTTGGCAGATCAAGCACAACCAGGGCATCAGCCGCTGAGTTATCGTGATGCCGGGGTGGACATCGATGCCGGCAATCGACTGGTAGAACGGATCAAACCGATCGTGGCGCGAACGCTACGTCCGGAGGTGTTAGGCTCCGTTGGGGGATTCGGTGCATTGTTCGAATTGCCCCTGCATCGCTATCGGCAACCCGTGCTGGTGTCCGGCACCGATGGTGTCGGCACTAAGCTGAAACTAGCTATAGAAGCGGAACGGTATGACACCATCGGGATTGATTTGGTCGCTATGTGTGTCAATGACATTGTGGTGAGCGGTGCCGAGCCGTTATTTTTCCTCGACTACTATGCCACTAGCGCTTTAGATGTGGATACTGCTACAGCGGTAATTCAAGGTATCGCCGAAGGTTGCGCGCAAGCGGGCGCTGCTTTGGTTGGGGGTGAAACGGCGGAAATGCCGGGAGTGTACAGCGGTGGCGATTACGATTTGGCCGGCTTTGCGTGGGATAGTTGAGAAAGATGCCTTGATTGATGGCCGTAGTCGGGTCGCCGTCGGTGATGTGTTGATCGGTTTGGCGTCGTCCGGGCCTCACTCTAACGGCTATTCGTTAATTCGCAAAATTCTGTCGGTCACTGAAACGTCGCTGTCTACCCCATTCGAGTTCGGGACGCTGGCAGATGCCTTGCTGGCTCCGACTCGCATCTATGTTCAATCGTTGCTGCGATTACTGCAAACTGTCGAGGTTCATGCCTTAGCCCATGTGACCGGCGGCGGATTACTCGAAAACCTGCCCCGTGTATTGCCTGAGGCGATTTTGGCTGAAATTTATACCGGCACCTGGCAACGACCGGTGTTGTTCGATTGGTTGCAGGAACAAGGCGGTGTGACGGACAGTGAAATGTGGCGCACCTTCAACAACGGCGTGGGTATGGTGATCTGCATCGCTCCGCAAGACGTCGAAACGGCACTGACGGTTCTGAGGGACTCGGGGGAAATCGCTTGGGTGATGGGCGAAATCAAACCCGGTCAAGGTGCACCTGCTGTGGAGATGCACTCATGACTGCATCGTGGCGGAAACTGCCGCTAGTGGTGTTGGTTTCCGGGCGAGGGAGTAATTTACAGGCGATTCTGGATGGTGCTGGCAAGGGCGATTTGCCGGTAGACATCCGCGCCGTGATCAGCAATCGACCGGATGTTTATGCGTTGGAACGGGCCCGCCAGTCCGGCGTTCCCGCGTTGACGCTGGATCATAAGGCGTTTCCCGACCGACAAAGCTTTGAGATCGCCTTGCGAGAAATGATCGATAGTTGTACGCCTGAGTTGGTTATTCTGGCCGGTTTTATGCGGGTGCTGAGCGCCGCATTCGTCGAACATTACGGGGGACGACTGCTCAACATCCATCCTTCGCTATTGCCCAAATATCGTGGCTTGCACACCCATGAGCGAGCGCTCGCCGCCGGTGAGCAGGAACACGGAGCCAGCGTGCACTTCGTTACCCCCGAACTGGACAGCGGTCCGGTGATCTTACAAGCCCGGGTGCCGGTGTTATCGAGCGATGACCCGGACCGCCTAGCCATACGGGTACTCGAACAAGAGCATAAAATCTATCCGCTGGCGATTCGTTGGTTTGCCGAGGGTCGTGTTTCTTTAATCGCGGATCAAATCCTGTTCGACGGGCAGCCATTGACCGAACCTCGTTTATTTGCGCCATGACGGTGAAAAAAGTGTTCTTATGCGGTATCGGACCGTTGATCGGTATCGTATTGTTCGCGGTCGCGGCTATCACGCTCAGTCACGCTCTGTCGCAGTACCCATTGCAGGATATTCTCACCTATTTGCGCGAACTACCTACGCTTACACTGTTGTTAGCCCTGTGTTGCGTGGGTCTGAGCTACCTCGCCATGATCGGTTACGATGTGCTGGCTATGCGGTATATCAATCGATCCTTCCTTGGCGCAAGGTTCGGGTTGGCCGCTTTTATCAGCTATGCGTTCAGCACCGCGCTGGGTCTTTCGGTAATCACCTCCGGCTCGCTGCGGTATCGATTTTATAGCCGTTGGGGACTGACGTTGACAGAAGTCACCCAGGTGGTGATTTTCACGGCGCTAACCGTGTGGTTGGGCATTCTGACTATTGGGGGGGGGATGTTGGTTGTGAGTCCTCCGCCATTGCCGACTTCGCCGTATTTGCCGGAGTTTAATAGCACCGTGCTGGGCGGAGTAATGCTAATGTTTCCGTTGGCGTATTGGGGACTTAACGCACTGTGGCGGCAGCCGTTACAGATAGGGCGTTGGGCATTGCCCCGGGTACGCCCCGATTTGGCCGCTTTGCAAATCGGCGTGGGGAGCTTGGACTGGTTGTTGGCCAGCACCGTGTTGTATGTGTTGCTGCCGCCTTCTGAGTCGTTGAACTTCGGTTATTTCCTTGGCTTTTTCCTTGTTGCCCAAACCGCTGGACTGATCAGTCATGTGCCGGGCGGACTGGGGGTTTTCGAGTCCTTAATGTTGCTTATGCTGTCGACACATTTACCGGCCCCCCAAGTATTCGGAGCCTTGTTGATTTACCGGGTGATTTTTTATTGGTTGCCGCTAGGTCTTGCGACCCTCAGCCTAGGCGCTTACGAAGGTAGGGGGTGTCAGGTGTACCTAAGCAAACTTGTGTTGCCTAAGCTCAGAGCAGTGGTCAGTTATGCTCGTCGAATGGTGCGGGCATTGCCGTTGACAATGCCATCCTGGAGAATACGGAATGTGCGATGATCTAATGCTCATGAACCTCAAGTCAGTGACTTCAAGCAGTTCTAAACGATAGCGAATAAACAACATTACTCGTGATTGGATTACTGCATCCGGGTCAAGACGGTAATAAAGATGCTGGCAAAAATAGCCGAGGTAATCACCCCGCTGATATTAGCACCCAACGCATGAGGCAGGATAATCACCTCAGGCGCTGATTCAGCGACGGTTTTCTGCGCCACCTTGGCGCAAGTCGGCACGCAGCTGACTCCTGCGATACCAATCACCGGGTTGTACTTGCGACCACTGAAGTAATACAACGCGTAACCGCCTAAGATGCCGCCGATGCCGGAGAACAATAAGGCGACAATGCCCAGCACTAAGAGAATCAACACCTGCGGATTAAGAATGGTGTTGGCCTCGCAGAGTACTCCTAGTAATAATCCCAAGAAGAACGTGGCGCTGTACAGGATCGGACCGCTGATGATCTCTGCATAGCGAGTTAATCCGCTTTCCCGGATGAGCACGCCCATGAATAGACAGAAAAACAACGGCGCCGCTACGGGAAACAGCAAACACAGCAGGGTACATGCTATTACACAAAAAATAATCTTTTCGCTGGCTGAAATCTCTCGCACCTTTTGTGCCGGCATCGGTAAGCTGCGGATGTGCTCGGGCACCATGAGCTTGATCAGATAAGGATAACCGCCATAGGTCAAGCCCAGATATAGATAAGCCACCACGGTGATCGGCACAAACAGCTCCGGCGACAGAATCAACGCAGTGAATAAAATCATCGGGCCGTCCGCCCCGCCGATGGTCGCCACTGCCGCCGCATCATCAGCGGCAGTCCACAGGCGTATGCGAGCGGGAATACCAGGACCGTGCCGAGTTCAGCGCACAAGGCAATGAACATGCTTTGAAACGGGCGGGCCATCACAAAACCCACGTCCAACAGCACGCCGATGCCCAACAACACCAAACAGGCGATCAAGCCGTTGCTGAAGGTAAAGGTATAAACCGGCTGCAACCAATTGATCTGCAGCGTATTCATCAACTGCGCCGGTTCCTTGATCAACGGATCGAGAAACAATGTGCCCTGCCGGCTGTCATCCAGAAACAGCACCGCGGCATTGATAGTGGTCATCCCCAAGCCCATCGGGATCATCAGCAACGCTTCCAGTACCCCTTTGCGGCCCAGGTAAATCAACAGCATGCCCAGCCCCATCAAAAACAGCCGCATGGCAATAACTGCTGGCTCAGAAGCTGTTAGGGTCGCGATACCTTGGAATAAGGTAAAAAAGTCAGTGAATTCCATATCGGGGCCGGTCAGCCGATGCTCAGCACGACTTGGCCGACATCCACCGGATCGCCTGTCTTTACAGCAATCGTTGTGACCTTACCGGCCCGGTGGGCGAAGATGTGGGTGACCATTTTCATGGCTTCCACAGCGACGAGTTTATCCCCTTCCTTGACCTCTTGGCCGACTTGCACCAATACGGTTTGTACCACACCTGCCAGCGGGCTGACCTCGTCCCCCGGTCCTGCTGCAGGAGCTGTCGGCACAGGGGCGGTATTTTGCGTCGGCGAAGCTGCGGTCGGTTCGGGGATGTTCATGCTGCCCGGCTCGGGGAAAATCAAACTGCTGCCTTCGGTGATTTCTTCCACAGTGACGGTATACGGTCTGCCGTCGACGTTGATTTTGAATTTTCTTTGCACGATTAGCGGCTCCTGTGGCGATATCAACGTCGGCTACGACGAGAAACATTATGGGAAATATGGTGGGTGGCGCGGCCCTCAGCAGTCCAGACGATACCCCGCCGACCCCGTTCGATATGCACGACGCGATGAGCACCCATGACGGCATATACCGCAGCGGCAATCGCTGCGATGTCGTTGTCGGGAACCACAGCGGGTTGCGTTGGTGCCGCTACGGGAGACGGAGTCGGCTTTGCGCCGGTCAATGCCAGCACCGCCACAATCCCACGGATCAGCACCGCAACCAACAGCGAAATAACGATCGCCAGTCCGTAGAATGCGAAGGACTGCAAAACCAACTCGCCCATCAGTTCTCCCTCTTGGTTGTATGGGGTTACAGGGGGATATCCCCGTGCTTCTTGGCCGGGCGCCAACTCGCGCTTGGGCAAGAGCTTGCGCAGCGCCAGCGCCAGGGTCGCCGGGTGTCGGCCGGCTCGATCACGTCGTCGTCGCCCCGATCCCAACGAACGAGTGCTTCGGCGCCGACCGCTCGACGAGTGACCGCCGAGAAGAGCGGTTGGAACTCCACGGTCAGCTGCTTGTCGCTGATGGCGGCTTTGCCCCGGTTGTTGTCATTGCCCTGCGGGGCGTGGCTGCTGGCCGCGATCGTCGTGTTCGTCCACCGGTTGCTCGGCGAACACCATCCACGCGGCGAGGGCGCGCTGCTGATGGCCGTGCTCGAGCGCACGCGCCATTCCCCAAC
>JAAUQA010000107.1 GCA_012032855.1 Candidatus Competibacteraceae bacterium | reverse complement strand
GGTGAAGTTACTGTTGTCAATTTGCCATCAACAGCAAGCGCACCTGCCGGAGCAGGCGGAGCAGTTTGGCATTACAGTCGGAACAGATCCAGCAATTAAAAGATGAGATTGCGGTTCTGAAAGGTGAGAAAGGCCGTCCCAAGATCAAACCCAGCGGCTTGACGAAACCACCCCCCGATCCCGCCCTGGAGGGCGATGAGAAACCGCCACGCAACCGCGGTCGTCCGGTTCGCAAGAAGACCGCAGACCTTGAGATTCACTAGGAACAGATCATCCAACCTCAAAAGCCCCTGCTAGCGGGCTCGCAGTTCAAAGGCTATGAAGACTACGTGGTTCAAGAGCTGGTGGTTGAACTCAAGAATACGCGCTACCGGCGGGTGTGCTATCGGGGTCCTGAGGTCGAGCGGCTCATAGGCGATCTACCGATGGCGGTGGCGGGTAGTCACTTTGGGCCAACGTTGCGCAGTTATATTCTGAACCAACATTACGCGCAACATGTGCCGCAAAAGCTGCTGCTCAAGCAGCTGTGGCAATGGGGGTGGCGATTTCATCAGGTCAGCTCAATCGGCTACTGATCCACGGTCACGAGCCGTTTCACGCGGAAAAAGCCGAGGTGTTACGGACGGGATTGGCGGTGTCATCGCACATCAATGTTGATGACACCGGTGCCCGTCACCAGGGCCAAAACGGCTACTGCACGCACATCGGCAACGAATGGTTTGCCTGGTTTTCCAGCACCGAAATCAAAGGTCGGATTAAT
Source organism: Candidatus Competibacteraceae bacterium (assembly GCA_012032855.1). The sequence continues at coordinate 8,026 of JAAUQA010000107.1, read as the reverse complement.
TTTCTGGAGGTTGCGGGCGGGTGAAACCGATTATGTGGTTGACGCGGTGGCGCGTGGCTACATGCAGCAACAGAAGCTCCTCCAGGAACCGCTGGCTTTATTTTCAGCCGACGAGATCTATGCCGATAAGCGCGCGGGAGGGCTACTTACCGACGCTCGGCATCAGCAACGACCGACATGTCCGTATCGCCACGGAAGGGGCGTTGGCAGGTAGCTTGGTTCTTCATGGGATCGCAGCGGCGTCGGTGATCGTGAGCGACGATGCCGGACGGTTTAAGGTCGCCGGTTTTCTCAACGCGCCGTGTTGGGTTCATGCTGAACGCACGATCCACAAACTCATCCCGAGTCGCGACGACCGACGCGACTTCCAAGCCCAGGTTCGCGGCCAAATCTGGACCTTTTATCAGGGCCTCAAACGCTACCAACAGGCCCCCGATGAGGCCGCCAAAGTGACCCTGGTTCAGCGCTTTGATGAGATCTTCACCCAGAAGACCGTCTGGCAGACGCTCAACCTCGCGCTCAAGCGGTTGCATGACAACAAGACCGAGTTACTCCTGGTACTGGAACGGCCGGATATTCCGCTGCACAACAACCTCGGTGAAAACGATATTCGCGATTATGTGAAACGGCGCAAGATTAGCGCCACCACCCTCAGTGAAGCGGGCCGCAAAGCACGGGACATCTTTCTGAGCTTAAAGAAAACCTGTTTTGTACCGTACTGAGTAAGCCACCTTAAATCGACGGACGGCAACTGCCGTCTGATTCAAATAGATTGGGTAGGGAATCATGTGTCCGATCTGTCCCGATCTGTCCGACGACCATAAAAATCAAACCGCTTGGGTTCGGACACATCCGACCCGGCGGACACCTCGGATGTGTCTGAAACTGACGGATGTGTCCGATCATGTGTCCCACATCAAGGGTTTGAATACCAATGGATTTTAGGGAGAATAACCTGCTTCGGACACTTGTTTACGGGCTTTTTCTTATGAAGTTTGGCGGAATCGATAATCGTGTACTTCTTTTGCTGAAGTCAGTCAAATAACTGTCGGCAATGAATGAAATTGAGCGCACTCGTCGATGCCGTCAGCGCAACGGACGAAGTGATGGTGTTCATCAAAAATAGCCTCCCTGGGACCGTGCTGGCCAGTCCGAATGAATTCGAGAGTTGGTTCGAGATTGTGACGATTCGGTCTTGCAAAGAGAACATGGGCGAGACCAGCAAGGATCTCGCGGCGCTCTAACCCATTTTTACTACCACGAAAAAACTGGTTGATTCTGTACGATTGGGCGCCCCAACGGGTATCCCTAAGCAGAAAACCTAGAAGAAGAAATTTTAACTCTTTGATTTAATGGTGCCGGAACGCAGATTCGAACTGCGGACCTACTGATTACGAATCAGTTGCTCTACCGACTGAGCTATCCCGGCTTGTGGATTACTAGCCTTCAAAGTATACGAAATACAGCAATCCGACACAATCAACAACAGAAATGATGCCCTAAAATCCGCGTCTTTCTTTTATCCGCTCATAAGCGGTTTTGATCTCGCGGGTTTTTTCTGTAGCTTTACTCATCAACTCTGGAGATAAGTCCTTGGCGGCGAGTTTATCGGGATGATATTGGCTGAGTAAGCGGCGGTAGGCCCGTTTGACTTCCTCAACAGTGGCATCGCGCTTGAGTCCCAATGTGACGTAAGCTTGAGCTAATAGGTCCGCTGTCGGTCGAGGGCGATGGACTCCGCCAGTGTGCTGTCGTCCATCATGCCGACCCGCATTGGCTTGATAACGACGCCGCACGAACGCATCCAGTTTGTCGAAACTAAGCCGCGAGAACCCCAATCGGTTGCAGATATACAGCAAGCGTTCACGCTTCACCGGATGCAATATCCCATCGGCATAGGCCGTGCTCAACTGAATCTCGACGAAACGGCGTATCAATGGCGGTTGGTTTCCACAATTGTGCAGGAATAATGTCAACACTGCATCCAAATTGAAATTCGCTTGTTTGCCTTCCTCAAACAGTTTAATGGCTTCCTGCTTCCGTGCGGCATTCAACTGGAGATGGGTCATGACGGCTTGCGCTGCAGCAATTTCATGTTCAGAAACACGGCCGTCGCGTTTAGCGAGATGCCCCATCACCCGGAAAGTGGTATTAAAAAAGACAGCTTGAGTTTGCCCTTTTCCACCCAATGCCGGTCCTGCTTGATTAGGCCAGTGGAAGCTGCCGTTATCGAAATTGTGACCGACCGCAATCCCCAACATGGCACCCAGCGGACCGCCCATCATGAAGCCCAGGCCACCGCCGACTAATTTGCCCCACCAGTTCAAATGCGTTGTCCCCGCGTTCATCATCCTCAGGCACACTGTCTACAGAGGGTTGTATTCATTCAGGTTTACCCGTGTTTGATAGGCTGCTGTAGTAAGCTGCTAAATTTTCAATATCTGCATCGCTCAGCATTTTTGCGACCGCATTCATGGCCGGGTCAACACGGTCTCCATCGCGAAACGCACGAAGCTGTTGACTCAAATAATGCGCTTTCTGTCCGGCTAAATTCGGCCGCTGTGGATTGGTGCCGATACCATCGATCCCATGACACGCAAGGCAAGCGATGGATTTGGCTTTGCCTGCAGGGACGTCACCGGCCTGCACAATACCGGCACTAGCCAGGACAAACAGGATAAGTAAGATTCCGCCGTATGACCTCACAGCTCATTCTCTCAATCGGATTGGCAGGGCTGGACTGCCCACCTATACCAACCCCTGTGCAAAAGGCACGCTGATAGCCGATTATAGCAATTCCCGACGAGAACCGGTTCACCCACATCACTGATTAACCCAAAGCGGGCCAGGCTCTCTCAATCAGCCGCTTGCAATCCACTCCCCAAGGCAGGGTTCCGTAAACCACTCCTCGGTCACCGTTTAGGCGGGAAGCGCAAAACGCATCGGCTAACATTGAATTGCCCGCTCGCAGCAATAAAGACGCCTGCAACGCCAATGCCATTTTCTCAACGACCCACCGCGCGTTATATTCCGGATCGTGGTTATTTCCACACTCGTTTTCCAGGTCGGCAATAGCACGATCCAAACGCCGGTCAGCTCCCTGCGCTGCTTTAATTTCGGTCAGATAGACATCCCGCACTGCAGGCTCGCGGGACAATGCCCGTAACACGTCTAAACACTGCACGTTGCCGCTGCCTTCCCAGATCGAATTCACCGGCGCTTCGCGATACAGGCGCGGCAAAATGGATTCCTCCACATAACCTGCCCCTCCCAAGCATTCCTGCGCTTCGTTGATATGCCCCGGCGCGCGTTTACAGATCCAATACTTACCGATTGCCGTGAGCAGCGCGCCAAGTGACGTTCTGTGTCCTGCGCATCGGCTTGATCCAACGCACGCCCGACCCGCATCGCCAATACCAAGGCAGCCTCGGATTCCAAAACTAGATCGGCGACGACATTTTGCATCAAGGGCTGTTCCCCCAATCGCTTGCCGAACACTGACCGGTGGGTAATATGATGAGTCACCTGCGCAACCGCTTGGCGCATCAAACCGGCTGATCCCACCATGCAATCGAAGCGGGTCAAGGCCACCATCTCGATAATGGTCTGCACACCGCGGCCTGCTTCGCCCAACATTTGCGCATAGGCGCCACGATATTCGACTTCACTGGAAGCATTCGACACATTGCCCAACTTGTTTTTGAGCCGTTGAATCGACATTGCATTGCGGCTACCGTCCGGTCGCCAGCGCGGCAAGAGAAAACAGGATAAGCCCTGTTCCGTTTGCGCCAGAACCAAAAACGCGTCACTGTTCGGGGCTGAACAAAACCATTTGTGACCGACCAATTCATAGGCTTCCTCCGGCCCCCCGTCGCCTACCTGGTAAGCGCGCGTGGTATTGGCCCGCACATCGGTGCCGCCCTGCTTTTCGGTCATGGCCATGCCGATCGTCGCGCCCTGCTTTTGGATGACCGGCACATCGCGGGGATCATAGTGTTCGGCGATGATAAGGGGTTCCCACACCTGCGCAATACCGGGTTGCCGGCGAATGGCGGGGATGCAGGCGAAGGTCATGGTCAGTGGACAACAGGTGCCTGCTTCGACCTGCGCGTGCAGATATTCCAATGCCGCGCGGGCGACATGGGCACCCGGTTGGGGCTGTGTCCAAGGTAATGAATGTAGGCCGTGGGTGATCGCCGTAGCCATGAGTTGATGATAGGCGGGATGATAATCCACCCAATCAATGCGGTGGCCGAACCGATCATGCGTGTACAGGACAGGTGGAGAGTCATTGGCCTGGAAACCTTGCGCGATCATCGTCGCCGACCCGGTGAGGGTAGCATAGGCACGAATACGCTCCTCCGCCCATCCTCCGCCTTCTCGATGCAGCGCCTCTTGCAGGGCAAGGTCTTGTTCATACGGATGATAGTTATGCAGCGGTGGCGGTTGATTGAATACCGTGTGGGTTTCACCGAACGGAGTATAGGGAGTCGTTGTCATGACTTTGCCTCTGAATTCCTGACTGAGTTAGACTTTAGAGCGCAATAAGCAACCGTTTTTACTGTCACTGCGATACGTCATTACCTCGGTTTATCATCATGCCACCAACACCTTATGAACGGCTGGGCGGAGCAAGCAAGGTCCGCGAATTGGTCGATCATTTTTATACCCTGATGGATACTCTGCCGGAGGCTTGGGAAGTGCGTAAGCTCCATCCCGAGAACCTGGAACAGTCGCGGGAAAAACTGTTTTTGTTTCTCTCCGGTTGGCTGGGTGGCCCGTCGCTGTATATGGAACGTTACGGCCACCCCCGCCTGCGTGCACGCCATTTGCCCTTTGCTATCGGCATCCGGGAACGCGATCAATGGTTGCTATGTATGTTTCAAGCCCTGGAAGATTTGGGTGTTGAAAAAATGCTGGCGATGCAATTACAACGTTCTTTTTTTTATGACGGCAGACCATATGCGCAACCAGCAGGAACCCGACGCACATCCCATCACACAACAATAAATGCCCAAATTCAGGGCGTTGCCCGTTCGGGTTTGCTATCCTTTTCAAACAGTCAAACCAACTCATACCCCTGCAACCGACGGTTGGATTGAGCAGGGGTTAAAGACATTAGCCGGGAATCAAAGAGAACGTTATGAGCAGCACACTCTCCCTCATCGAACGATTTCGGCAAAGTTCACCGCTGTACGGCGGCAACGCAGCCTTTATCGAAGATTTATACGAAAGCTATTTGCGCGATCCTGAATCGGTCAGTCCGCATTGGCAAAGCTATTTCCAAAGTCTTAGCCAAGCTTATGGCGAAGTGCGGGACGTTGCGCACGGCCCGATTCGGGATTCGTTTGCCAATTTGGCCAAGCAGCGCCCGCTGGTCGTCAGCGGCGGCGAGGTAATGACTCCGGCAGCAGCGGAAAAACAATCGGCTGTGTTGCGGCTGATCAACGCCTACCGTAATCGTGGTCATCAAGCGGCCGATTTGGATCCCTTAAAACTGCGCGAGCGACCCCCCGTGCCGGATTTGGATCCGGGCTTTCACGGCTTGAACGAAGCCGATATGACCTTACCCTTCAACACCGGTTCACTGTTCTCGGACGACCAGTTGCCGTTGCGCGATATTCTTGATCTATTGCGTGAGGTCTACACCGGCACCATCGGTTCCGAGTATCAGCATATTGTCAAAACCGAAGAGAAACGCTGGATTCAAAAACGGCTGGAAGGTCAGCGGGTCCGACCCGACCTCGGCTCCGAACAGCGCCGCTGGTTGTTAAAGTCGTTGATCTCTGCAGAGGGATTAGAACGGTATCTGCACAATCGTTATGTCGGGCAAAAACGCTTCTCTCTGGAAGGAGGCGACAGTTTGATTCCCATGATGGAAGACTTGATTCAGCGAGCAGGCGGGTTCGGTGTCAAGGAAATCGTCATCGGCATGGCGCATCGCGGTCGCTTGAATGTGCTGGTCAATATCATCGGCAAATCGCCTCAGGAATTGTTTGCCGAGTTCGAAGGCAAAAGCCGGGTTCCGGAAAGCAGCACCGGCGACGTGAAATATCACATGGGCTTTTCTTCTAATGTGGTCACCCCGGGTGGCCCCGTGCATCTGGCCTTGGCTTTCAACCCGTCTCATCTGGAGATCGCTAACCCGGTGGTGGAAGGTTCAGTGCGCGCCCGGCTGGAACGTCGCCGCCGCGGCCAGGAGATTTTGCCGTTTGGCGAGGCGTTGCCGATCCTGATTCACGGCGACGCCGCCTTCGCCGGCCAAGGCGTGGTGATGGAGTGTTTGCAGATGTCGCAGGTGCGTGGCTATCGTACGGGTGGCACGGTGCACATCGTCATCAATAACCAGATCGGCTTTACCACCAGCAACCCGCTCGATACCCGTTCCGCGCTGTACTGCACCGATGTGGCCAAAATGGTTCAAGCGCCGATTTTCCATGTCAACGGCGATGATCCGGAAACGGTGTTGTATGTGACCCGACTGGCGTTGGATTACCGTATGGAATTCAACAAGGACGTGGTTATCGACATGATTTGCTACCGGCGGCTCGGCCATAACGAAGCGGACGAACCCGCCGCTACCCAACCGATGATGTACAAAAAAATTCGCGCGCGCAAAACCATCGCCACTTTATACGGTGAGCAATTAGTCGCGAAAGGAGTCGTTACGGAACAGGAGATCCACGCCATGCAAACCGGGTATCAAGAGGATTTGGATGCCGGACGCCAAGTTTCTCGCCCTCTGTTGGACAAAGTGGATGATCTGTTCACGGTGGATTGGTCCAAACTCAAGGATAAAAACTGGGATGCGCCGGTCAACACCGCAGCATCGCTGGATACGATTCGCGAGTTATCGGAACGCCTGTTGACACTGCCGGAAGGCTTCGGATTGCATCCCCGCGTCGCCAAAATCATGGACGACCGGCGCAAAATGGCTGCCGGAGCGCTGGCGCTGGATTGGGGCTTCGCCGAGAACTTGGCGTATGCTACGGTGTTGAAAGCAGGATTCCAAGTCCGCATCTCCGGTCAGGACGCCGGGCGCGGCACCTTCTTCCACCGCCATGCTGTGTTGCATAACCAACAGGATGGCAGCAGCTTTACCCCGCTGGCTAATCTGTTCTCCGATCAACCGACGTTTATGGTAATTGACTCGATTCTGTCCGAGGAAGCAGTACTAGGCTACGAATACGGTTATAGCACCGCAGAACCCAACGGTTTAGTGATTTGGGAAGCGCAGTTCGGTGATTTCGCCAATGGGGCACAGGTGGTGATCGACCAGTTTATCTCCTCGGGCGAGGCCAAATGGGGCCGATTGTGCGGTTTGGTATTGCTGTTGCCGCACGGCTACGAGGGTCAAGGACCGGAACACTCCTCCGCCCGCATGGAGCGGTATCTACAACTGTGCGCTGAAAACAATATGCAAGTTTGCGTGCCGACCACCCCGGCGCAAACCTTTCACATGCTGCGTCGGCAGGTGTTACGTACCTTCCGCAAACCACTGATCGTGATGAGCCCCAAGAGTCTGCTGCGTCACAAACTGGCGGTCAACTCGTTAGAGGATCTGACGCAAGGCAGTTTCCAGACCATCATCGGTGAGATTGACGAGATCAATCCGAAAAAGTCGAGCGGCTGGTATTCTGTTGCGGCAAAGTTTATTACGATCTGTTGGAAGCGCGCCGTGAACGTGGCTTGGATAACGTCGCTCTGTTACGTATTGAGCAGCTTTATCCATTTCCCGAGCAGCGCTATACGGAGGAATTGGAACGCTATTCCAAGGCTAAAGAGATTATTTGGTGTCAGGACGAACCCCGCAATCAGGGCGCCTGGTACGAAATCCAACACGATCTGCACCGCGCACTCGGTTCTAAGCAAGACGTGCGCTATGTCGGCCGTCCGCCATCCGCATCGCCGGGCAGTCGGCTACTACAGCATGCATATTTGAGCAACAACAAACGTTGATCAACGAAGCCCTCGGTGGGGTAACCAACAATAACGGGAAGGTTTAACAATGAGCGTAGAAGTCCTT
>JAAUQA010000106.1 GCA_012032855.1 Candidatus Competibacteraceae bacterium | reverse complement strand
GAATAGGAGAAACTGGCGGCCATGACGCTCAACAACGTGATGATCCAGAGCACGATGACCAAAACGATGCCTTGTTGGCGAATGGTTGGCTTGACCATGAGTGGTTAGTCGGTTAGCGGTACCAACACATCAGGCCACGGCTGTCCCTGCATCGCCCAACTCAGACGCACCAGCAGCGGTCGCTGTTGATCGTTCTCCCAGCGATCATACCAAGCGGGTTCCTGTGCGTCTTGCTCAAAGCCGTAATACGCCCACTCTAGTTGGCTCAGCTGGTCTAACACAATGGTTTCCTGCGCATCCTCTTCCCGATCATCTTCTTCGTTGGGCCGAAAGGGATGCCAGCGCAACCGCAGGTAACCAACCTCTTCCGCTTCCACCCGGTCGATGCGCACCACATACAAGCCCCCCTGCCCGAGGTACTCCAGCATAGGCGTGACTATGCTCAAACTTTGGGTGTCCCCCTCGAATACGACAACCCGCCGTCCCTCTTGCTCATCGTTGCGAAACACGGATACGGACTGACGCAACTGGCGACGAATGAAATCCTGAGCCAGTTGGATATCGTTCAGGCGGACGGCATGTTGTTCACCACTCTCCCAGCCGCGCATACCGAAACGCAGACCACCATAGACCATGACCAGAACGATGCCCATTAAACTCATTGCAATGAGCAATTCCAACAGTGTAAAGCCGCCGGATCGGTGCATGGCAATCAAGGCTCAACGGGTAACACGCGCAGGGTTTCAAGCGTAACGGAACGCGCCTGAGAAGCCCCAGCGGACCAGGAGACTTCCGCGACCACTTGATAGGGGGTAAAGCGTAAAGTCTCGGTCGGCGTTTCGGGATCCAAGATAGTCTCAATCGGGAAGGGTGTCACGGTGATGCGCCATTGGAAACGATCATCAAGCTCCCCTTGTTGAGATTCTACCGGCAGGGTAATCCCCACCTGAGCCAAGAGGGACTCCGCCTGCATAACCGCCCGAGTATAGTCTTCCGCATTCGCCGTGTTGCGTAAGCCGGTAGCAAAGACTTGCAACAATACGCCTAACGTCAAACTCAAAATAGCGAATGCTACTAGCACTTCCAGCAACGAAAATCCGTGGTAGTTAGCCGGTCTTTTCATCAGCGCTGCGCCGACTGCTCGTCAATGCCGATCCGGCCGGTTAACCAATCGACATTGACGGTGTATTCAATCCGCCCGTTGGCCAGGGTAATATGCCCACCGGTCGAGCTGCCGTCAGGGAAAAATCGGATACTGCCGGAAGACTCGTTCAACAACTCCGATTGAGCGGTGTACAGCTTAACCGCGACGTCGCCAGGTAACGATATTGAGCGGTTATCACCACTGACCCGGAAATGCCGCGCTTCCAAATCGACCGTCAACGTGGCTTCGTTTTGTTTAAGCACCGCGTTACTGCGCGCGGATCGCAAGCCTGCCGCGAGTTGGCGGGCTGCTCCGCGTAATTCGGCAGTGCTGCCGACGCCCATGAACAAAGGCGGCACCACGGCAATCACCAACACCAGAATCACCAGCACCACCAACAACTCTACCAGGCTGAAGCCGCTGCTACGGTGCGTCTGAAGCATACCAATATCCCGAAGGGCTAACGCAGTCGGACACTATCGACCGGAATTACTCCCAACTGACCACATCTTGGTCCTCGCCATCACCACCGGGCGCATTGTCGGCGCCAAGAGAATAGACGTCGAATGCCCCGTGTTCACCGGGTGAACGGTATTGATACTCATTACCCCAGGGATCTTTGGGGATCGTGTTCTTTTTCAGATACGGGCCGTTCCAGTTATTCGCTCCGGAAGGCGCTTGAATCAGCGCTTCCAAACCCTCGCTGGAACTAGGATAACGCCCCACCTCCAAACGGTACATGTCCAACGCAGCGCTGAATCCTTCAACTTGCTGGCGTGTTGCGCCAGTGTTTGCCGTGCTCAGGTACTTCATCACCCGTGGTCCCACGAGACCCGCCAGCAAGCCCAAAATCACCAGCACTACCAGCAGTTCGATCAAGGTAAAACCTGTCGATTTGTGTATTGGCCTGTTGACCATCAATGCCTACTCCTCATCCACTAATCATTAAAAGCTCAAATCATTAAGACTTAAGATTGCCACCAATATAGACATGATAATGCCTGCGATGATCACACCCAGCCCCAAAATCAGCGCGGGCTCTAACAAAGTCAACAGCCGTTTTACGGTGGACTGCACCTCATTGTCGTAAGTATCGGCCACCTGGATCAACATCTCTTGCAACTGGCCGGTTTCTTCGCCGACCCGAATCATGTGCACTGCCAGTTTGGGAAATGTACCCGCCTCTAATAACGGCTCTGCCAACCCCTGCCCTGCTTTCAAATTATCGGCAACGTGGGTCACTGCGGTCGCCATCACCTGATTAGTCATGGTGTCCTTAACAATGGCTAGGGCAGTCAGCAAGGCGACCCCATTACCGAGCAACGTACCCAGGGTGCGGGAAAAACGGGCCATTTCAACTTTGGCGATCAAATCCCCCACCAACGGCATTTTTAAAACCAAGTGTCCCAGCGGGCCCGAGTTTGCGGGTGCTGCAATTGCCGTTTCATCACCAGAACCATGCCGATGACGACGATCACCCCGACCCACCAGTAAACGCGAAATCCCTCGCCGATGGCCATCACGACTTGGGTGGCCAGAGGCAATGTCTTGCCGGCATCGGCAAACAATTGTTCGAATTGCGGAATCACGAAAATCAACAGGATGATCACCGAAAGCGCCGCCACGCTGACCAGAATCGCAGGATAGATCAGCGCCGAAGTCACCGATTCCCGCAGCGCTTTGGCGCGTTCCATGAATTCCGCCAGTCGGTTCATCACCACTTCCAGCGAGCCGCCCGCTTCACCAGCGCGAATCATGTTGAGATAAAGCCGGGAAAACACCCCGCTTTGTGCTTCCATCGCATCGGCCAGCGACGAACCACCCCGCACCTTTTCCTGAATGCGAGACAGCAGTTTCTGGACAGGCCCCTCTTCTTCTATCGTGATCAAGATGGTGAATGCTCTATCCAGCGGCAAGCCGGAGTTCAGGAGATTAGCTAACTGTTCGGTGAGGATGACCAATTCTTTTTGCGACACCCGGTTACTTTTGCCTGAAAACGGCTGGCTTAGCGCGGAAAACACCCCGGGAGTCGCTTCCTGTATCGACAGTAACAGCAGCCCTTGCTCTCGCAACTGTTGGATGAGCGCTTCCTGACTCGGCGCTTCTATGGTTTCCTTGACCACTTCGCCAGCAGCATCAGCGGCTTCGTACTTAAACAGCGGCATACTAATCTTCCTGAGTCACGCGCAACACCTCTTCCACTGTGGTTAAACCGGCTACCGCTTTGCGCAGACCGTCCTCATACATGGTGTCCATGCCTTGCTCTTGCGCGAGGCGCTGGATGTCGCCTGCATCGGCGTGTTTTAACAACAAACGCCTGATGTCATCCGACATAACCAGAAACTCCATAATGGCCATCCGTCCCAGATAACCGACTCCCCCACAATGATCGCAACCAATCGCCTTGAACAATTGCACGGGTTGCGCATCGGTAAACCGATTTAACCGCAATTGTTCGACCATTTCGGGTAATGCCGGGTACGGTTGCCGACAGTGCGTGCAGAGCATACGCACCAGCCGTTGGGCCAAAATCCCGTTGATCGTCGCGGTGAGCAGATAATCCTCAACCCCCATGTCGAGTAATCGAGTCACACTACTAGCGGCATCGTTGGTATGCAGGGTAGATAACACCAAGTGGCCGGTCAGCGCCGACTGCACCGCGATACCGGCAGTCTCCAGATCGCGCATTTCACCGATCATGATGATGTCAGGGTCCTGCCGAACGATGGCCCGCAAGGCATTAGCGAAGGTCAGATCGATCTGCGGCTTGATTTGAATTTGATTAACCCCATCCAATTGATACTCAACCGGATCTTCCACCGTGAGTATTTTCCGTTCCGGGGTGTTGAGCTGTTGCAGGGCGGTGTACAGCGTGGTGGTTTTGCCGCTGCCAGTGGGTCCTGTGACCAACAGGACACCGTGCGGTAGTTCGAGCACTTCCACAAAGCGCGCCAGCATATCCGGACTAAAGCCTAATAATTCAAAGCTCAATACCACGCTGGCCTTATCCAGAATACGCATGACTACGCTTTCGCCGTACAAGGTCGGTACGGTGGACACCCGCAGATCGATTTCTTTGCCCTGGACCCGCAACTGAATGCGCCCGTCCTGGGGTAAGCGCCGTTCAGCGATATTGAGTCTGGCCATGATCTTGACGCGGGAAATCACCGCCGCCGACAACCGCGCCGGTGGCGATTCCACCTCGCGCATGACGCCGTCCACTCGGTACCGGACTTTCAGGCGGTTTTCGAACGGTTCGATGTGAATATCCGAAGCGCGCGAATCCACCGCGCGCGTGATCATCAGATTGACCAACCGGATAACCGGCGCCTCACTGGCCATATCTTTAAGATGTTCGATATCATCAGGGTCGACTGTATTCTCGACCAGACTCATCGACTCGACGATTTGCCCCATCGCCGATTTGCCGCTGCCGTATAAGCGATCGTGAGCGATCTCAATATCGGAAGGCGTGCCGACCCGGGGAAAAACTCGCTTGCCGCAGGCGAGTTCGACAGCGGCAATGGCGTATTGATCACCGGGATTGGCCATGGCCATCACGATGCCGTGTTCCTCTTCGTATAGCGGCAGAACCCGATGCTCTTTTAGAAAGCGTGCTGAAATGTCTTTCTCTTCAATGGCCGGCAAATCCGGAAAATGGCGCGGTTCAACCATTTCCAGGCCGTACTGGTGTGCAAACGCTTCAGCCAAGTCACGTTCGGAAACTAAACCCAGCTTCAATAAGATCGAGTCAAGCGCTTCGCCGCTGGTTTCCTGAGCGCGCAATGCCCGTTGCATATTGGTGTCGGAGAGCTTACCCCGTTCGACGAGAAGCTCACCCCATGATTCAGTTAGAACTGCACTCACAACGTTGCTCCGGAAGATTCGCTGGGCTGATACAATCGATCAAGTGATTATCACATCGCGCGCAAACCCGCTTGCCACAAGCCGGGTGCTATTGCGATGTATTCCCGCAAGCGCGAGCAATCCAGCACCGAATTGGCCGGTCGGGCCGCCGGGGTTGGGTATTCGCTGGTCGTAATGGGTACGACCTCTCGGACGCACAGCGGTTCGCGGTCGCGCGCCAGCGCCACGATAGCTTCCGTAAAGCCATGCCAGGTCGTCGCCGGGGTATTGCAGTAATGGTAAGTACCCCAGCGAAGGCTACGGTCGGTGTCGAGACGATCGGCCAGCATCAAAAAAACATCGGCGATGGAACCGGCATAGGTGGGACAACCGTGTTGATCGGCAACCACGCGCAACTGTTCGCGTTCACGCGCTAGGCGCAACATGGTTTTAACAAAATTATGTCCGTGCCGGCCAAACACCCAGCTGACTCGCAAAATAAGATGGGCTGGAAGCACACGGCGAACCGCCTCTTCGCCTTCCCATTTGCTGCGGCCATAAACGCCGAGCGGTGCCACGGGATCATCTTCTCGATACGGGGTTGACTGATTACCGTCGAATACATAATCGGTGGAAATATGGAATAGGGGAATACCAAACCGGGCGCAGGCCGCCGCCAAATGGGCAGGGCCATCCCGATTTGCCGCAAAAGCTAGGTCGGGTTCCTGTTCTGCGCGGTCTACCCCGGTGTAGGCGGCGGCATTGATCACCAGATCCGCTGCGCTATCGGCTAGGGTCTGTTGCACAGCAACGGGTTGAGTGATATCCAACGCCGCGCGATCCAGCGCAATGATATCGTGCTTTGTTGTGCGCTGGGCAATCTCCCAACCGACCTGACCGTTGGCTCCAGTCAGTAGTATCCGCATGGTTTAACCCTCAAATACCGGCAATTTGTCGAACGATTGTTCAGCTAAGCGTGGTAATTGAGCATCTTTTCAGACAATGTAAAGTCTAACTCAGGCCATGCGATACCGATTGCGGGATCGTTCCAGGCAATGCCGTGCTCCGAGTCGGGGTGATAATAATCGGTGCATTTATAGACGAAGTCGGCTTCATCCGAGAGCACACAAAAGCCATGCGCAAAGCCCGGTGGGACATAGAATTGCCGGTGATTGTCATCATCCAAGGTAACCCCTGCCCAGCGGCCGAAGGTGGGTGAACCCCGCCGGATGTCGACCGCCACATCGAACACCGTACCACGGGTTACCGCGACCAGCTTGCCTTGTGGCTGTACCAGCTGATAATGCAAGCCACGCAGAACGCCCCGCCGTGAACGGGAGTGGTTGTCTTGCACAAAGGTTTCGGCGACGCCGGCTTGCTGATAACGCGCCCGATGGTAGGTTTCTAGAAAAAATCCCCGATGATCGCCGAACACGCGAGGTTCTAATATCAATACGCCGGGAAGTTCGGTCGCGATCACATTCATGAGGAGGGCTCTTTTTGCAACAATTCCAGTAAATACCGACCGTAGCCGTTCTTGACCAGAGGCTCGGCCAAGCGCGCCAATTGCTCGGCATCAATGTGACCCATGCGATAGGCAATTTCCTCAGGACAGGAAATTTTCAACCCCTGGCGCTGTTCGACTACTTGCACAAAATTGGCCGCTGCCAGCAAAGATTCATGCGTTCCGGTATCCAGCCAGGCGAATCCTCGCCCTAGTAATTCCACCACCAATGTGCTGCGGTCCAAATAAACTTTATTGACATCGGTGATTTCCAGTTCGCCCCGCGCCGATGGCTGAATGGTCTTGGCGATGCTGACGACATCATTATCATAAAAATACAGCCCGGTAATCGCGTAATGCGATTGGGGATGTTGAGGCTTTTCCTGAATATCGACGGCTTTGCCGTTCGCATCGAAACTGACCACGCCATAGCGTTGCGGATCCCGAACGTAATAGCCGAACACCGTAGCCCCTCGATCGCGGCCAGCCGCACGCCGTAGCATGGCCGACAAACCCTGACCGTAGTAAATATTGTCCCCTAGGGTCAAGCATACTGGATCGCCACCGACAAAGTCGGCACCGATGATAAATGCCTGCGCCAGCCCATCCGGACTGGGTTGCTCTGCATAGTGCAGATTGATTCCCCATTGGTTCCCGTCGCCCAGCAAAGCCTGGAAAGCTTCCGAATCGCGGGGCGTAGTGATAATCAGAATATCCCGGATCCCCGCCAGCATGAGGGTGGACAAGGGATAGTAAATCATGGGTTTATCGTAAACCGGCATCAATTGCTTGCTGACTGAAATGGTCAACGGATGTAGCCGGGTACCGGACCCCCCGGCAAGAATGATTCCTTTGATCGTCATAGCCTCATAATTACTGAAGAGATTATGCGCACTGCACTTGCTCACGCTTGCGTTGGGCCATCAGCACTGCCACAGCGCACGACGCCATGCGTGCTAAAACGCCATCTGCGCGGCTGGTCAATACAATCGGTACACGCGCACCAAGAACAATACCCGCTGCTGCTGCGTTAGCCATGTATTCCAACTGCTTGGCCACCATATTGCCCGCTTCCAGATCGGGCACCAGCAAAATATCCGCATCCCCGGCAACCGACGAAACGATGCCCTTGGTCTGCGCCGCCTGCTTGGAAATCGCGTTATCGAACGCCAGCGGCCCATCCAAAACACCACCGATGATCTGACCTCGATCCGCCATTTTGCATAGCGCCGCCGCATCCATAGTCGCTTGCAGTTTCGGGGTTATGGTTTCAACGGCGGAGAGAATGGCTACCTTGGGGTGCTCGACTCCCATGACTTGAGCTAGCTCAATGGCATTTTGCACAATATCACGTTTGTCCCATAGCGACGGGTTGATGTTAACGGCGGAGTCGGTGATCAGCAATGGCTTCGGATATGTGGGCACATCCATCACAAACGCATGACTGACTCGTCGTTCGGTGCGCAGCCCCCCGTCATGACGGACCACAGCGGCCATCAGTTCGTCGGTATGCAGACTGCCTTTTTTGATAATCTCCACCCGACCGGTATGCACCAATTCCACCGCACGAGCGGCAGCTGCATGGCTGTGGGGCACATCAATGATCTCATAGGGGGCGATATCAACCTCGGCGGCATCAGCAGCAGCGCGAATTTTACCGGCAGGGCCGATCAACAGCGGATGAATCAGTTGGGCTTCAGCAGCCCGTACAGTACCCTCCAAGGAAACTGGATCGACCGGATGCACCACCGCCGTAGTAATCGGTTCTAACTGGGCGGTCATTTCCACCAGCTTTTTATGCCGCGCGCCATGTTCTTCGAAATGGACTATCGGCAATTCTACCGGAGGGCTGCACACTTTGGCGGTCGGCGCGACAATCCAAAGGGTGCCGCTCAGCACTCGATCACCTGTGGTATCAATACACACGCAATCCAGGGTGATACTGTGATCCGGGGGGTGTTTATCGGTCACGGTCACCGTAACCTTAAGCCAATCACCCACCCCCATAGTCTTGTGGAAATGCAAAGTGTGACCTCGATAAATACTGCCGGGGCCGGGTAGCCGGGTGCCGATTACCCAGGAAATCAGCGCACCGCTCCACAGATTGGGCGCCACGACCTGGCGCATCATATCTTCAGTGGCGTATACCTCGTTCAAATGCGTCGGATTGGGGTCGCCGCCCGACAGGACGGTAAATAATTCGAAATCCCGCTGACTGAGGTGCGCACCGAACTGGCTGAATCGCCGATGCGAATTTCATCGAAAATACGGTTTTCCAGACAATCCATTCTATTCTCCAGACT
>JAAUQA010000105.1 GCA_012032855.1 Candidatus Competibacteraceae bacterium | reverse complement strand
ATTTAGGCGGATTTCCGTGCCCCGTGACATGTCGGAGGCGAAGTCGCGCTCCAACAGACTCTCCAGGGACGGCGCGTCCCATAATTCGACAGCAGCGGCATTAGCCCACCACATGGCTTTTCGATCGATGTCGAATATCCAGAGAGGCGTGCTAATCGCATCAAGCGTCTTGCAATCGCTGTGGCTTAGGCTGGCGGGTAAAATCACACTATCGAAGCTTGTCTGTAAATGCCCAATCTTAGCAAAGTCAGCAGCGATAGGGTTGTGTTTGTGCGATAAGAAAAAAGAGGGCAAGATAGTAAGAGAAAGAAAGGGTCAGGTCTTTTATTTTGCAAAGCACGAATCTGCCAGCAAAATGACATCGGACAAATGAGCTAGTTCTACTCTACCTGCACGGTATACCTCATCCAATATCGAATAGTCTACGGTTAGAGTGCTGCCGAGCTTCTCTGCGCATCTATGAAAACTGCTAATCGGTTTCGCACTTAATACTGATCTCCTCCAAAATTTAGCAAGCCGGGAGGTTGTTCCTTTAATACGCGTAGTGCGTACCTTCCGTCAGGGGCTCGAAGCAAATTAGCCCCGGCCCAATGCAGTAGATTCCTTCCGCGCAGGATGGCGAGTTGTGAAAGCATACCGAACGCATTCGGTTGATACCCTGAGGGATGGCATCGACGCAGGATGAATCGTGGTCGTCAAAATCAGACTGATCGCCACCCTGGCGTAGCGATGTATTGATGCATGTCAAATCAACCAACGGGTGGCAAGCGAAATAACCACTTACCCCAAAATCAAGGCTCCATCAACTCCCACAGCACGCTGCACTCTCGGGTAGCGAAGGGGTACAGCACGCCGCCTGTTCCTCTTGTTCCGGTCTCATCAGGTGGTCTTCACCATAAACCGGCGCCTCACCCACGGTGCGAAAGGTTTCCCAATACACGCCTTGCGGATCGGTGATCCAGGACTTTTCAGAGCGGGCATAACAACACATCGTCTCGCCCTGTTCCAGAACCGGACGTTGGGCTTGTTTGAGACGGCCGTAAACCTCGCTGAGTTCGGCTTCGTCTTCAACCTGAATACCCAGATGATCCAGCCCGCTAACCTGACTGCGGGTGCTGATGGCGAAATTCACCCGAGGATCGTCCAACATCCATTTGGCGTAGTCGTCCTTCAAAACCACTGGTTCGGCGGCGAACAGGGCGGAATAAAAACGTACCGACTCGTCGAGCTTATTAACAGAAATATGAACATGCAGGCGTTTCATAACGCTAATCTCCTCACAATGGGTGTCAACAAGGCAATCAGAATCCCCCGCACGGCGCGCGGCAACGGGCTTTCAAACCACGACCGGCTGCGATTGACTACGCCGACCAGAAACAGCATCACAGGACTTCCACCAGTACGCCAACCACTGTGGCTAAAGCCGCCCCGGAATTCAAACCGAACAAACTGATCGCCACCGCCACCGCCAGTTCAAAGAAATTAGACGTGCCGATCAAAGCAGCCGGCCCGGCAATAGCAACCGGCACCCGCCAAGCCCGTCCCCACAAATATGCTACGGCGAAGATACCCACGCTTTGCAGAATGAGCGGAATGGCAATCAACAGAATAATCAAGGGTTGTTGCAGAATCGTGCCGCCCTGGAACCCGAACAACAGCACCACGGTCGCCAACAGGCCGATAATAGTCCAGGGTTTACAGTGCCGATTGAAAGTGTCGAGTCGGCTTTCGCCGCCTTGGGCGAGCAAAGTACGCCGGGTGAACCAACCCACAGCCAGCGGGATGACCACGTACAACACGACCGATAGCAACAGCGTTTCCCAAGGCACGATGACGTCGGCCATACCCAGCAGCAGCGCCACAATTGGAGCAAACGCGAAGATCATGATGATGTCGTTCAGCGCCACTTGCACCAAGTATAGGTGGCATCGCCACGGGTCAACTGGCTCCACACGAACACCATTGCGGTGCACGGCGCCGCGCCTAACAAGATCATCCCGGCAATATAAGACTTGGCGTCTTGCGGATCGACCCAATCGCGGAAGAAGAACTCGAAAAACAACAGCCCTAATCCAGCCATGGTGAACGGCTTGATCAACCAGTTCACCACTACCGTGATCACGATGCCCTTGGGCCGCTCACCGATATGCCGCAACGAAGCCAAGTCTACGTTGACCATCATCGGGTAGATCATGACCCAAATCAGCACCGCCACCACCAGATTGACGCTGGCCACTTCCAGCCGGCTCAACGCGGCAAACAAACCCGGCGTTAAATTAACCGAGTAAGATACCCGCCAGGATGCACAGCGCTACCCAGACGGTAAGATAGCGCTCGAAAAAGCCCATGCTCCCGCCAGCTGCTTGCTTACCAACGACTTCACATTGCGCACTCATGTGTTATTACCGATCTCGTCCAGGCGTTGTTGCAGTTTGATCTTGTCCAGTGAACGGAGCGGTAAGCTGGTAAACACCTTGATGCGATTTTCCAGCACCCGGAACGCATCGCGGAACGCCTGAATGCGTTCCCGTTCCGGGCCTTCTACCGCAGCGGGATCGGGTATACCCCAATGGGCCGTCATCGGTTGACTGGGCCAAATCGGACAGACTTCATTGGCCGCGTTGTCGCAGACCGTGAAGACGAAATCCAGCGCTGGGGAATCCGGCGTGGCGAATTCGTCCCAGGATTTGCTCCGTAATCCATCAAGGGGGAAATTCTGGCGTTTTAGGATCTCAATGGCCAGCGGATTAACCCGCCCGGTCGGAAAACTGCCAGCACTGAAGCCACGAAATCGACCGCTACCGTAACGGTTGAGCAGCGCCTCCGCCAAGATGCTACGGGCGGAGTTACCGGTGCAAAGAAATAAAACGTTTAAAACAGATGCATCTGTAGCACTCATGGGATGGATCTCTTGAGGTTTACGGAAGTGTCTTGCATGGAATTATCCGTTTCACAACGTGGTATGGCACAGTCCTGCGGCTGTCCGGCGCAACAGTTCTCAGTCAGGTAACCCAATAAGGCGTTCATTGCGGCGAAGTTGACCGAATAGATCAATGATCGACTTTGTCGTTGTCGTTCCAGTAGTCCGGCCTGTTGCAGCGTTTTCAAATGGAACGACAAGGTCGGTAGCGGCAAACCGAAATGCTCGCCGATCTGTCCGGCTGAAGCACCTGCCGGGCCTTTCTGGACTAAATAGCGAAAAATGTCCAGCCGCGTTTCTTGCGCCAGAGCGCTGAGTGAAATGATTACGGCAGTTTTTTTCATACTTCTAATATTATAAAAATAATAATTGCTGTCAAGGAAAATATTTTCTCATCACCCGCATCCGTTGAACGCATCACCTACGCATTAGGGAGTGAGTGCTGGCCAGCATGTTTTTCACGCTCAACAACACCGGGAGTTAACCGATGAGAAAATCCACCTATTCTCTGCTGACAGCCTTGCTGGTGACCTTGCCTCTGGGATCACCACAGGCCGCCAACCACCGTGAAGCACCGTTGACGGCGTTGGATCACAAAGCCGACATCACCGACTTTTTCGCCTTTGTCAGCTATGACGATCCCACTAAAGTCACCATGATTCTGGACGTAGACCCATTACTGGAACCATCCAACGGTCCAAATTATTTCCCCTTCGACCCGGAAATCCTCTACGAGATCAAAATCGACAATGACCATGACGCCAGAGAAGACGTCACGTTTCAGTTTCGCTTTAAAACCGAAATCCGGCTGCCTGGGGTATTCACCGGCTTTGTGGGTGCAGGCAATGGTATTACTGCTCCAGACAATTCACCTGCACCGGTCGCTCCTGGCACGTTGGTAATTCCACCCGCCATAACAGCCTTGGACGGCCCTGGTTCGGAAGGACTGAGTTTACGGCAAAGTTATACGGTGACTATGGTCAGTAAGAAAAATAAAAAAACTCGCTTGGACGGCACACAACCACTTTATGCAGTACCGACCAATGTGGGGCCACGGACCATGCCCGATTACCCTACTTTAGCCCAACAGGGGATTTACGAATTGGATGACGGTATTCGCGTTTTCGCTGGCACGGTGGATGATCCGTTCTGGATTGATCTCGGGGCCGCTTTCGACTCGCTCAATTTCCGTCCTTCCGCGTTTGCCACCGGTGTGCCGGGTGTGCTCGACGACATCCAAGATGCCGATGACCTGCAAAATTTCGCCGCCGACGATGTATCCGGTTTCAATGTCAATGCGATTGCCATTGAGGTGCCCATCACGATGCTGACCTCGGACGGCCAATTGCACTCGGCTGAAGATATCCAGGCTACCATCGGCACCTGGGGAACCACCTCTCGGCCTCGCACGAAAGTTCTTAGAGGCCCAGGCAAAGACCCCCTGCTGTCCCGCAGCGTCGTGCAGATCCAACGGATGGCCAATCCGTTATTCAACGAACTCATCATCGGCACCGGTTCCAAGGACAAATTCAGCATGAGTCAGCCACGAAAAGACTTTCAATTCGCTGATTTTGCCCTTGATCCGCTCTTGGCGCGGGTGCTGAATGCCATTTATGCTGATGCCTTGCCTATTCCCACCCCGCCACGGACCGATTTGTTGCCGCTGGTGCAATACTTACCGCCGATTGCCGCGCCCAATACCCCGACCGGTCCCATCGCCGATCTGTTGCGCTTGAACACCGGCGTACCGCCCACTATCGATTTTGCCCAACGCAGTCGATTAGGTCTGTTAGGCGGCGATCCGGCTGGTTTTCCTAACGGACGCCGGGTTTTCGACGATGTTACTGATATTGCTACCCGTGTCGTAGTCGGCGTGCTAGCTCCCGACGAAGGCGGCGTGACCTTCTCCGGCTTTCCGCACAATCGAGTCGGTGATGGCGTCAACACTAACGACGTGGATTATCTGGAGACCTTCCCTTACCTCGGTTACGCCAACTCCGGACGTAACAGTAGTCACGAAGATCCGGGCGAAGCCGGGTGCACTGGTACTTGTCCCATAGATTAAGTGGATAACTGGACGGCCTCGCAAGGGGCCGCCCTCTTTCCGAAATCGATTTTCGAATACATCCAGTTCAATTTAACGGAGGGGCAAGATGACCAACGCACGCGCCTTGATCAATTCCTTCACTTCCGACTTGGAGAACATCCAAGACAAATACACACGCTACGTTATCAATCCTTACACCAGAGCCTACATAGAGGCTCGTCAACAATTCGATGCGGCGATAAAAGCCCAGGCAGAAAGCGATAAATTGATGCTTGAGATCGCACTGACCGCCTTATCAATAGCCGGTGGAGCGTTGTTAACCAAGGTATTCGCCGCAGCCGCATTGAAAGAAGTAGCGGCTGATGTGGCGGTCGACATTATCTGCAAACACAACCTCGAAAGAGCTTTCAAAGTGGCTGCACTGGTGGATGCCAGCCCAACTGCTAGTTATATTCTGGGACAACTCTGGGACACCGGGCAAGGCGTGCTGAGTAATCAATTGAAGCAGTCACTTACAGCCAAAGCTACAACCTTTCCGTCGTTGAAGAAATTTTCCAGAAACCCGCTGGCGGTGCGCACTTACTTGCAGGATTTCGTGCTCGACTCGAAAATTAAAGCCCATGATACTGCCGCTGAAATCCGCGATAACCCTAAACTCTCAGATCAGCAAAAGATCGTGGCAGTGAAAAAGCTCAGAAGTAGTCAGTTCTGTTCTCCTCCTTCGGCATCGGTGGATGAAGCTAACTTGAGTAAAAATATTGAACTGACTTGGTGGATGACTCATGTGCTCGATTTGGACTACCGAAGGGAATACAAGTGGGCTGCGCGTGGAGGCTATCGCGAGTGGGGTCACTCCCGTAAAGCAATCGAAACGCCACCTAGCTCCCCGCACTATCCGAAGGGCCAAATCACTCAGCACGACGAATGGAAAACAACCGAACGTAGTCAATAAACACATCAAAATTGGCTACGAACGAATTGGGGGTGGCCCTATCAAGGTCCGCATCAATAAGCTCTATAAGGAAAAGAAGGGCGAGGCTTTTTTCCAGGAACACGGGGTGAACAAGCGAACGCTCCTTCGGGCTGAGTTGCTGCTGAAGGAAATCGGCCAGAGTAGTATTGGCCGACTAGCCTCACAAGCCGGGGCGCGAAAGAGATGAAAACAACCTTAAAAATACTCCTCGTTTTGCTTATACCCTGCGCTTTACTGACTAGTTCCTGGTCAATTATGGCCGCACCGTTCATACCCGTAGAGGACAGCCAGGTATTGGAGCGCCTGCCTTACACAGCCAATACTCCTGAACACCGCGAATTGCGTCAATGGCGCGCCGAATTGTCCCACCAACCTCATAATCTAGACTTGGCACTGCGCTTGGCTTGGGGCTATGTCGCTCAGGGACGCGCCGAAGCCGATCCCCGCTATTACGGTTATGCGCAAGCCGTACTGGAACCGTGGTGGCAACAACCGCCGGTTCCGGTGCTGTTGTTGCGCGCCACGCTGCGCCAGAATCGACATGATTTCCAGGGTGCGCTGAATGATTTGGCCGCCGTGTTGGAAATCCAGCCCCGCAATGCCCAAGCCTGGCTGAATCGAGCCGTGATTCTGGGCGTACAAGGCGATTACCGGAGCGCGCTGCGTAGTTGTCTGCCCCTGTCACGGTTGAGCACGCGGTTACTGGCCAGCGCCTGTGCGGGGAGTATTCTCAGCGTCAATGGCCAAGCGCAAGTCGGCTACCGTTTGTTGCAGGACGCCTTGGACAACAGTGCCACAGCCGATGAGCGGGAACGGCTTTGGGCGCTGACTATTCTGGCGGAAACCGCTGCCCGACTCGGTCGGGTACGAGCCGCAGAGCAACACTTTAAAGCGGCGTTAAATCTCGGTTTGCGCGACGCTTATCTATTGAACGCTTATGCGGATTTTCTACTCGACCAGAATCAGCCTTTAGAAGTCCGGATCTTGTTTAACAACGATACTCGTCCGGACTCGTTTTTATTGCGTTTGGCTTTAGCCGAACAACAGTTGGGCTCTGCTCAAGTGCACACTTACCGGCGACAATTGGCCGCTCGCATTCAAGCTATCCGCTTGCGGGGCGATACCACCCATTTGAACACCGAGGCGCGTTTCACCTTGGATTTGCTGGATCAACCGGCTGAAGCGCTACAACTGGCCTTGCGCAATTGGACGGTGCAACGTGAACCGGTGGATGCGCGTTGGGTTCTGGAAGCCGCGCTGGCTGCAGACAATCCGAAGGCAGCCCGACCGGTGCTCGACTGGCTCGCGGAAACCGGTTTGGAAGACGTCCGCTTAGCGGAACTCAAGCAGCGATTAACGGAGGCGCGGTTATGAAAAAGTTACGGTTCGTGCTGTTGCTTGGGTTGTTCCTGATAATACCTCAGACCGGCTGGGCGCATAAGCCTAGCGATAGCTATCTTAGTCTGGAATTCGAAAGGGACACCGTGGCCGTCCGCTGGGACATCGCGCTCAGGGACCTGGAATACGCCATTGGGTTGGATGCTGACGGCGATGGAGAAATTACTTGGGGTGAGCTGCGTATCCGGCACGCTGCTATCGGCAGCTACGCGTTGGCGCATCTGAAAATAATGAACGGCGGCGAATCCTGTGATCCGAGTTCACTCCGGCAAGCGGTAGAAGACCACAGCGATGGCGCATACACGGTATTGACCTTTGAGCTGGGTTGCCCATTCACACATTCACCGCTGACGCTGGATTATCGCCTGTTCTTCGATCTGGATCCTTCCCACCGGGGATTGCTGCGGATTGACTATCCAACGGGTACGCAAACAGCCGTGTTGTCGCCGGAACAACCGCAACTCATCCTGCAACCAACCGCTCATAGCCGCGGGCAGCAATTCCTCGATTACTGGCGGGAGGGCGTTTGGCATATCTGGCTCGGGTTCGATCACCTGCTGTTCTTGATCACCCTGTTGTTGCCCGCTGTGCTGCGTCGTGAAGATGGACACTGGCGGCAGGTCGATGGTTTCCGAACGGTAATGACCGAAGTCGTCGGTGTCGTTACGGCGTTCACCATAGCCCATTCGTTGACCTTGAGCGCTGCCGTGCTCGGCTGGATCAGCCTGCCTTCGCGTTGGGTAGAGTCGGTGATCGCCGCCACGGTGTTGGTGGCCGCGTTGAACAATCTCTATCCCTTCGTGCGGACGCGGCTCTGGGTGCTGGCTTTCAGTTTGGGATTAATCCACGGCTTCGGCTTTGCCAGCGTATTAGTCGATCTAGGGTTGCCCAGCTCAGCCGTCGCGCTGGCGCTCGGTGGATTCAACCTCGGCGTGGAAACCGGACAACTCGCTGTGGTTATCGCCCTATTACCGCTGGCTTATGTTTTACGCAATTCCTGGTTCTACCGACGGGCCTTATTACAGATGGGCTCGGCGGGTATTGCCGTGATTGCGGTGACGTGGCTGTTGGAACGGAGTTTGGACGTGCCATTGTTACCCTTTTAAATGGAACGGTTACCGGCATGTTATGTAGCCCGATACCACGCAGCGCCGAATTCAGGCATAATTCCTGTCAAAAAAACCTATTCGTTGGTGGTAGTCAGACAGGGGACCTGATGGACGCTTCACCCGGTAACAGTGCGGGTCAACAATCCGGCAAAACCGAATTGCTGTCTCTCGTGTACGCTATCGTCGAACGCGACGATAGCGCTCTTTCCCGTCTGTACGATCTAACCGTGGAACGGGTGTTCGGGTTGGCGTTGGCGATTACACGGAACCATGCGGATGCAGAAGAGGTCGTTTGTGATGTCTATATGCAAATTTGGCAACGCGCATCTCGCTATTCGGAAAGCCGTGGCAGTGTGCTTGCCTGGCTGATGCTCAACTGTCGCAGTCTCGCGCTTGATTTATTGCGGCGACGACGGTCCCAGGAAAGAGGCACGGAAAAA
>JAAUQA010000104.1 GCA_012032855.1 Candidatus Competibacteraceae bacterium | reverse complement strand
TTGATAATCCGGTCGACTTCAAGATAAATCTGCTGCTGGTCTGCAGCAGATGCTAGAGATTCAGCAAAATTGGGTTGTGCTTGGGGTTTAACAGCGGCATTCATCAACTATTCTCCCGAACAGCCAACATTGGAAAAGCCGCGTAACCCGATCAGGTCAGCGCGGCTGGCAGCCAAACGAGTATCAACCTAGACATGCTTATCAAGACACGCCGTGAATACATCCTTGTAGGCTCGACTGCGGTATCCTTTGCGCCGACGGTCTTGATAACCACTTCCAGGCCGATACCAACGGTCTAGGATGATTTGGGTTCGGATTTGGCGTCGTAACGCTTTTGCCATTCGTCAAGAATGCGCTTACGATTCTGAGCGGCCCACTCAAAGTCGTTCTTGATCATCGCTTCGGCGATACCTTCGGGGAAATGCTCTACTGGCTTGGACATCTCGGTAATCGCCACCACCGCGAAGTTCTGGTTATACATCGTCATGGCATCCTCAGAGATCGCCCAATCCATCAGGGTTTTGGCGGCGTCCATGTTCAATGTGCCCTTGACGATGGCGGCGGCTTCCATATCCCAGCCGATACCTTCGGAAGGAATGATGATTTCCAAAGGCGCGCCTTGAGCCTTGGATTGAGCGCCCCGGTAGGCAAAGGAAATGCCGATGGGGATTTCTCCGCGGGCGGCGTCTTTGCAAGGCTTGGAGCCGGAATGGGTGTAGAAAGCGATGTTTTCATGAAGCTGATCCATGAAAGCCCAGCCTTGTTCCTCACCGAACATCTGCAGCCAGCTTGATACATCGAGAAAGCCGGTGCCGGACGAATTGGGATTAGGCATCGCCACGTGACCTTTGTAGACCGGTTTGGTCAGGTCTTTCCAAGACGTCGGCTGGGGTAGGTTCAAGCGTTCGGCTTCGACTGTATTGAAGCAGATTGAAGCTACCCAAGCATCCAAGCCAACCCAGGACGGTGGATTGGAATCACCGCGGAATTTTGCGTCAAGTTTTTCCAGTCCTTTGGGGGCATAGGATTCCAGCATCCCCTCGCTCTTCATCAGCAGCAGTGAGGTGGCGGCCAGTCCCCAAATCACATCGGCTTGCGGATTGTCTTTTTCCGCCAGTAGCTTGGCGGTAATGATGCCGGTAGAGTCCCGTACCCATTGGATTTGGATATCCGGGTGCTTGGCGTTAAAGCGCTCGGCGTAATCCTTGAGTTGATCCGCTTCAAAGGCGGTATAGACGGTAAGTTCGGTTTCCGCTAAGGCGTGGAGGGTAAATAGCGATAACAAGAGAGTCAGGCACAGCAAGCGTAGTTTTTTCATGAAATCGTTCTTTGGATAAGCAAAATGCAGTTATACGGAACCCCGGATGCTAGCGGGCTGATATAACAATTTTATGACAGGGATAGGGAGAGCCCCGCCTGCTTACTCCGCCGAAAGCCGATTACCGAAGAATTGGGATTGACTGTCAGCCGTGAACGGATAAGGCATAATGCGCGGCCAGCAAATCTTGGCCAAAATTTTCCTGGAGATCGTTCCATACCGAGTGAACGTGATTGCCGCCGTCCTGGGTGTTGTCGTATTCGATGATCAGCGTTGGCCCATGCAAGCGGTAATAGTAGGGTTTGCCGGGAGTGAGGCTCCCCGCCCAGGCAAAATACAGTTGGTCAACACCGGCGTCGCGAATTCTTTGTAAATTGCGCGTGGCCACTGCGGCGGGAGCCGTTTGTAAATAGCTATCCAGCAAGGCGAGCGCATGATCGCGTTGTTCAGCCGCCATTCGCCCCAGAGGCAAACCCTGACGTTCGCGCAAACTGTCCTCGCGACCCGGTCCGGTCACAATATTTCCCAACGAACGGTCATTGATCACGGTCTGTTCGAGCAAGGGTTCGGACAAGCTGTTCAACAGTCGGAACGCTTGGTTTTCCTCGTCTGCCAACGCCTGAAAGCCCGCATGTTGATGACCGGGGGGCGTGACAGCAGGATTAGCGCCGAAAAAACGCCGGTGTCAAGGTTAACCCTTTACCGGGAATCACAGTAAAATTCAGCGCCAAATGGTGGCCCTCAAAGCGCCATGCCCAGGTTTGTTGAGTGGCTGGATCGCCAAAAAAAACTATGGCGTAGTTGTCAGGGTCGCGAAAACCTGGGTTATTAGTGAGATCGGCCAGAATCGCTTCGGTTTTGATGACATCGCGAACCTTAGCGAAACCGCGCTTGCTCAAGGCCGTTGCCATTAACCGCCACAACAGACCACGTTGTTCATCGGACAATGCCTTGATCGCCACACCGTGCCGCTGCCGGGGTATGTAGTGCCAGTCCCGTCGTTGCCCGGAATTAAACGGAAATAATGCCTGCGCACGTTGGCCGCTATCCAGGCTTTCCAAAAATTCCAGAGCTTGAAGAGTCCATGCGTCACGTTGCTGCGCAATTACCGGCACCGACAGTCCGCTGGTCAGCAATGCTAAAGGAACTGTGCTTAGCCATTGACGGCGATTGATACCCATACTCATTGGCTCCAAATTGTTGCACTGTGTAAAAAGTAAAGCATAGTTTCGTGTGAAGAAACCTCACAAAAACGTCTTCACTGCTACGCTATACTCTCGTTCGTTGTTAACTCTCTCTGTACACCAAGATAAGTAATCGCTAACGATGGCTAACTGGACCAGTACCTTTCAACGCATCGGCCATTTACTGGAAAGCCGCTTCGATGAACTGCGTTACCAGCTTAAACAGCGCTTAAAATATGATCACCCCTTGCAGGTCGTGCCCTATGCCGGTTACGGCAATGCGCAAAACCTGTATCTAAAAGGCCGTGTACTGGAACATCGCGGTGAAGACATTGAGCGGTCTAACGACGAATCGTTATGGAAAATCTAGCCGCCACTTACCAGCGCTTTGAGAGTGATGAAGTCCCCAATCTGCAATTGATTGCCACCATCGGTAATGTGCAGGTGGAAACGCGCACCGATGAGGAGGGGTATTTCAACTTTATTCTGCCCACTCCCGACAATCCGGATGAGGATGCGCTTTGGCACGAGGTCGGGCTGCACGTTCCCGCTCAACCATCGCTGGCGACTACGATCACACCGACGGCGACCGGCACAGTGTTGGTGCCTCCCAACGTTTGCGATTTCGGCGTCATCAGCGACATTGACGATACGATTCTGGTGACCAATGCGACCAGTCTATTGCGGATGGCACGGTTGACCTTTTTACACAGCCCCGCGATGCGGTTGCCGTTTCCCGGCGTGGCGGCATTTTATCGCGCTCTGCAAAGCGACGGTCCGGTTCCACGGCCCTTGTTTTACGTATCCAGCAGCCCCTGGAACCTGTATGACTTTCTAAACGAATTCATGGCAATAAATAGAATTCCGCCCGGTCCCTTGCTGCTGCAGGATTTCGGCCTGGATTTTGACCGGCTGATTCATGCCAGTCATCGAGCACATAAACTCGCACAGATTACCCATGTCATGGATACTTACCCCGAGTTGCCGTTTATTCTGATTGGCGACAGTGGTCAGCATGACCCTGAGATTTATTCCGAAATTGTTGCTAACCGTGCCCGTCAAGTCCGCGCCATTTACATCCGCGATGTCAGCAACAAGCAGCGGGATGAAGAAGTTGGAAAGCTTGCGGAGCAAACACGTCAGCACTGTATCGATATGTTATTAGTTACCGACACGTTGGCGGCTGCGGACCACGCAGCGACTCAGGGCTATATCGACTCGGCCAGTTTGACGGATATCCGGGCAGAATTTACCAAAGACACCAAACCCGCTGACCCTTTAGAGCAGGCGCTCAGCGACCTTTTAATAGACACCATTCCGTAACATCACGACATTATACTGTTCGTAGAAGCCCCTGCATTTAACTGCCGCGTTCCAGTATTCATGACCCTACATGTCATTGCCCGAATCGACCGGACAGCCGAAGCTCTCGTTATTCAGTGGGAGGACGGCCACTGCAGCAGCTTTCATTACGTCTGGTTGCGGGACAACGCGCCGGAAAATCGGCACCCTAACGGACAGCGGCTGGTTGATACGGTCGTGATCTCATTGGATAGCATTCCTGCTCATGTCGTGCTAAACGGAACCTTGGACATTACCTGGGCGGATGATGGCATCACCAGTCGCTTCGATCCAGCTTGGTTGCGGAACAATGCCTATGAACCGGACGAAGTCGAGCGCCGGAATATGCGCCCGACGCTGTGGCAAGCCGCCGAGATCATCCCAATAATTCGGCATTATGGTTACGATCACCTTTGCGATGAAGATGCGGCCCTGCGCGAGATGCTGCAAGACGTGCGTGATTACGGATTCACAATGCTGCGGGATGTGCCGACTGAACCGGGCATGGTGCTCGAAGTTGTCAAGCTGTTCGGCTATGTTCGAGAGACTAATTACGGTCGGTTGTTTGATGTCAAAGTAACACCCAATCCCACTAATCTGGCTTATACCGGCTTGGCGTTACCCAGTCATACGGATAATCCCTACCGCCATCCGGTTCCGACCCTGCAGGTACTGCATTGTTTGAGCAACAGCATTGATGGCGGCGACAATACTCTGGTTGATGGATTTTTCGTGGCCGAAGTGCTGCGGCGGGACGCACCGGAAAAGTTCGATCTGTTAGCGAAAACCCCGGTCAAATTTCGCTATCTCAGTAAAGATACCGACCTGCAACACAAAACCACCATCATTGAGACTGACGCCCGGAGTCGGCTGAAGGCGATCCACTTCAATAGTCGATCGATTCAGCCCTTTTACGTCGAACCTGACAAGATGAAGGATTTCTACAGTGCTTATCAGGCGTTCGGCCGTTTGCTTGAAGATGGGGCGCATAAAATCACCCTAAAACTGGATGCGGGCGACGTGTTGCTTTTCGATAACCAACGCATTCTGCACGGTCGCAGTGGTTATGGCGGCAATGGCGGCGAACGCCATTTGCAAGGGTGCTATGCCGATAAGGATGGTCTGCTGAGCAAATTGGCGATCCTAAGCGAACAACGGGCTTAACTTATGAGCGAAAACCATACCATCATTGACGAGATCATCGCCGCATTTCATCGCTTTGGTCACAAGGACTACGGCGAACAGGTCACCATGCAGGAGCACATGTTACAAACGGCGTGCTTTGCCGCCGAAGCGGGTGAAGATGATCTGATGATCGCCGCAGCCGTCCTGCATGATTACGGGCATTTTGTCCATGGTTTGGCCGAAAACATTGCCGATCACGGGATTGATGGCAAGCACGAGGAGGTTGGGGCCGCTGCACTGGAAGCTCATTTCATGTCGGAAGTCGTGGAACCGATACGCCTGCATGTCAAGGCCAAACGCTATCTGTGCGCGGTCGATCCCGATTATCTTGCTACGCTGTCAGATGCTTCGATTCAGAGTCTGAAGCTGCAAGGTGGCGTGTTAAAGTCCACTGAAGTCGAATCGTTCGAGCGCTACCCTCATTTTGAACGCGCGGTTCGGTTGCGCCGGTACGACGACGCCGGAAAAGTCTTCGGTTTGGAAACCCCATCCATTGAACATTATCGGCCTTATCTAGAAAAGGCGAGAAGAGAGAAGAGAGAAAAGGAGTAAGGTCTGTAATGCTCATAAAGTCGGTAAACTCCCAATGAGCAAAATAATCGGTCTGTTTCCCACGCCGTTAATGAAAACCGATGCATTGCTGAGTTCTGATTTAATCCGGCAACTCACTGCACGGGCCGAATCGTTGCGCAGGAAAGCCAATACCGCTACCGATCTGCTGTCACACACACAAATGATCAACCCGCAGGAAGATGAGGTTTACTTAAGTTTGACTGGGCTGGTTGCGCCATACCTAGTCAACTTCGGTGAGCTGTTGTTCGCGGAAAAACTGCAGTGGTTGGTAAAAGAAATGTGGATGAATGTGCTGGATCATGGTGGCAGTCAATTCATGCACACCCACGCGAATAGTTTTATTTCCGGCATCATTTACATCACCAAGCCGCATCCCTCGGCCAGCACACTTTTCCGCAAGAACACCGGCGGTGGGGAATTTATTTTCAAGAACGATGTGCCGCTCAATCATTACAGTAGCGATACCTGGATGCTGCCAGATGTGGAGCCCGGTGACATGGTGCTTTATCCTAGTTATCTACTACACGGCGTGCCGCCCAATGAGGGGGATCAACGCATCACGATTGCGTTCAATGCGATTCCCAACCAATTGGATAGCCTGGGTTATAAAATCCGGTTTGCGCCCTGACTCACCTTAACTCTGGGGTGATTCATGAGCGATTAGTACCACCACCCTGGTCAACTGGCTGAAGCATTCACACCATTTAGCAATTTTGCCTTCACACCCCGATTCTCATCGGGATATCAGGTTGCTATGCTATATATGTTTTACACGTATAGCATCGGGAGTAACCATGTTAGCAATCCGTTTGCCTAAAGAAATTGAAGCCCGTTTGACTGAATTGGCCGCCAAGACCGGGCGTACCAAATCTTTCTATGTCCGCGAGGCGATTCTAGAGCACCTCGACGAGATGGAAGATAAGTACCTAGCCATCGAACGCTTGGAGAACCCGGGCAAGCGCTGGACATTGGACGAACTGGAACAGGGTCTTGACCTGGACCGTTGAGTTTGACGATGCGGCCGCCAAGGAACTTCACAAACTCGACCGGCAGGTCCAACAGGAAATTCTGCGCTACTTACGGGAGCGCATTGCCACTGCTGAAGATCCTCGTCGTTTCGGTAAGCCATTGTCCCGCGATCTGTTGGGACTGTGGCGCTACCGAGTGCGTAACTATCGAATAATCTGCAACATTGAAGACGATAAACTGGTTGTGTTGGTGTTGCGTGTTGGCCACCGCAAAGATATTTACGAGTAGTCCCTTTCTTGTCGACTCTGGTGGTGTTCGGTTTGCCTTCAAACCACTTTGTTCAGGCAGCCTTATCTTGGTGGGCTAGAGGAACGAATAATTCATTTCATCTTGTGCGAAAAAAGAAAGACCTGACCCCTTTTCACTTCGGTTATCTGCAAGCAAATGGGTTGGACGCCCGAAATTATGAACTGGCCTTCTGGGTAAAAGCGTTCACGCCCTTGACGAACTTGGGGATGCTATTCATCGCCTTACCGTTTGTGTTCGGACCGCAACGCACTGCCGGGATCGGGCAACGGCTGTTGGTTGCAGTGCTCCTGGGGTTATTGTTCTTCCTGCTCAACCGGCTGCTGGGCAATGTGGTGCTGTTGTACGACTATCCGCTACTGGGCGCGTTGCTGCCGACACTGTTGTTTTTCGGTGCCGGGACTTATGCGTTGCGGCGACTCCGTTGATAGCTGAGGGAGAACGCAGCCCGCTTTACGCGAAGCAGCATAACGCAGAGCCGGCGACACCCATCATCCGGAGTTTAATCCGTGTCTTTTTCATATCTTGTTCACGGCATTGAGCAACATCAATTGCATCAAATCACAGCGTAACGCCATGCAAAGGGCTTACCAGACAAACACAGGCCTTAGGTTATTCACGTTAGCGCGCATCACGCTAAGCCAGTCGCCGTTTGCAGGAACATTGGCGCAGGGATCGAACACCACGCTTTGCACACCTAGTTCACTGAGCTTGGCAACCGCCTCCGGCGCCGGCTCGGCCTCCCAAATCATCCAGCGGGCAGGGTGCTGTTGCAGGATTGCGGCAAGCTCCTGCCACTGCGCTTCATCCGGGAGCTGTTGCGGCTCCCATTGCAGGCTGCGTAGCTTGAGCCCGTAACGCCGGGCAAGATACTGGTACACGGGGTGCGAAGCCAGCAGAGGCAGTTCAGGTTGCTTCACCACCAGTTCCGCGAGTTGCTCATCAAGCGCCGCCAGGTCTTGCTTCAATGCCTGCAGGTTTTGCATAAACGTATCCTGCAACGTCGGCTGTTGGCGGCTTAACGCGGCGGCGATGGCCTGAGCCTGCAAAGACGCCTGCTGGAAATCCAGCCAAGTCGTCGACGCCGTGCCGGTATGAGAATGCTCGCCCTCGGGACCATGGCTGTGGGTGACAGCATCCTCAATGGCAATCAACCGTTCGGCAAAAGCCTTCGAAGTATCCACCAGGCGTGCCCTTGGCAAACTGACTTTGGTCACCCAGCGCGCGTAGTCGGCGCCGTTGAGGAGAATTAAATCGGCCTGCTGATACTCGCCAATGGTAGCGATTGTTGGTTGCCAAAAGCTGGGTCACGCCCAGCCGGAGCCGGGAATACCACCTCGGCCTGCTCGCCGGCGATGCGCTCGGCAAAATAGGCCAGCGGGTAATTAACCGTGTACACGCTGAGCGGTTCGGCGACCGCCGCGACGCTTAGCCAAGCCAACAGCAAGCCGAGATAAGTGGCCAAGCTTTTCATTTCCGCGCCTCGGTCTGTGGATGTTTACTGCGCTGGTCGGCAATGTCCTGCGGGGTCAAAATCCAGTAGGCCGTATGACCCGAACCCGTGTCGAGTTCGACTTTGAGGCCACTGCTATAGTCTTCCAGCGGAAAGCGGGCCATGCCGTCGTCCTTGATTGGCAGGGTCAGCAGCAGTGTGTCGCTGCCGTCGTAGACGCTCACTGTGCCTTGTTTCGGTGTGCGCCCATTGCTGAACTTGCCCTCGACCACTACGCTATCGCCATCGACCCAGGCGAACACCAACAGTTCATGGGCGAAACTGGCAGCCGCCCACGCAATAAGCCCGATCCCAAAAACGGCGATGACCTGCCGCCGGCCGGCCGAAGGGTCGTAGAAGCGCGAGCGGGTGGCCTTGTTCCGGTCGATCGCACCGTCCTCCTGCCAGGTGGTCTCGCGATCGACGTTGCCGTCGGCGTGGAAGAGGATCTCGCGCTTCGACGGCCGGTGGTGCCGTCGGGGCGGGGCCACAGCCGCGTTCTCGCCGATCAGCCGGCCGAGACCG
>JAAUQA010000103.1 GCA_012032855.1 Candidatus Competibacteraceae bacterium | reverse complement strand
ATAAATAACCAGTTAAATTTTAATAGAACAGTTTTGTTTGTGAATATTAAAAATTTCCTTCTTAACTTCAGCCGAAAATTCTAGCTCTCTGAATATTTCTAGATATTTAGCAAGTCTGTGTAAAGTTAGTGCTTCAAAAAACAGAATTGCATGAATTTGTCATGAATTTCAGTGCCCCAGCGTGCCAAGCGGTGTTGATACGGCTCCTCCCAGAAACGGGTGATCAAAGCCCGCACCAAAAGCATTTGCATCAGACTCATGCGCGCATGTGGCGGCATCTCAAAGGCACGCATTTCTACAAGACCCAAGCGACCGCTGGCGGTATCCGGGGAGTACAATTTATCGATGCAAAATTCGGCCCGGTGCGTGTTACCGGTTACATCGATGAGTAGATTGCGCAACAAGCGATCTACCAGCCAAGGCTGAGGCACTTCGCCGGAGGGCATTTGCTGAAACGCGATTTCCAGCTCGTATAAGCTTTCGTGACGAGCCTCATCTACGCGCGGCGCTTGGCTGGTAGGGCCGAGAAACATCCCGGAGAACAGATAGGACAGACTGGGATGATGTTGCCAATAGGTCACCAAACTACGCAGCACATCAGGTCGGCGTAGGAAGGGACTGTCCGCCGGTGCAGCCCCGCCCACCGTCACGTGATTGCCCCCGCCAGTGCCGGTATGGCGGCCATCCAACATAAACTTTTCCGTGCCGAGTCGGCACAGCCGGGCCTCCTCGTACAATGTTTCAGTGTTATGGACTAATTCCTGCCAGTTTCGTGCAGGATGAATATTGACCTCAATGACACCGGGGTCAGGGGTTACCACAAGTTTCTGCAAGCGCCAATCGGAGGGAGGTGTATAGCCTTCGATCAGTACCGGCAAGGCGAGCTCGGCGGCAGTGTGCTCAATGCTGGCCAGCAAATCCAGATACTGTTCCAGTTTGCCGAGAGGTGGCATAAAGATAAATAAATGCCCATCCCGGGGTTGCACGCATAAGGCCGTATGGATCACCTCGTCATCGTCTCGCAGCGGTTGTTCCTGAATATCGGCACGCGCGGCCTGCCCTTTGAGCCAATCGCTGTAACGGCGCATCACCTCGCCGTGCGTATCACCTAAGGCGGCGCGGAACTCGAATAGCGATTGCTCATGAGGCAGTTCCCGCTGTTGTTCTTCAACCCAGGGTAGCGCAGCCAACGGCAACCGAAAGCCCATCGGCGAATCGCCGGGGATCAGATAGAGATGCTCGCGGCGTAATTCCCAGGGCCCACTGAGCCAATGGCCGTCGCTACCGGTTTCGCGCCAACGCAGCGGCAGGACATAGCCCACCACGCTGCCCAACCCCTGTTCTAACAGCCGGGCTAGCCGTACCCGCTCCTCGTCGTCGTCCAGATCATGTTTAAGTGGATCGATATTGGTCGGCAGGGTGCGTTCTTTCCAGAGGTAATAATAGGCGTCTTCATAGCCGGGTATCGCGCGTTCCGGTCGAATCTCCAGGCGTTGACAGAGGGCCTTGATAAATCGTTGGGCCTGATCGGGACTGCAGCCCGGTGGGTTTTCCTCGTCGGCGATTAAGCCCTGATGCTGCCATAACGGCTGACCATCGGTACGCCAGTAACAAGACAAGGCCCAACGGGGTAGCGACTCGCCGGGATACCACTTGCCTTGACCGTAATGTAAAAAGCCATGCGGAGCAAAGTGTTGCCGCAAGCGCTTAAGGAGATTGCCGGCCAGTTTGCGTTTGGTCGGGCCCTGAGCGGCGATGGTCCATTCCGCGCCGTCCATGTCGTCGATAGAGACAAAGGTGGGTTCGCCGCCCAGCGTCAAGCGCACATCGCCGGCGTCCAAACGAGCATCCACTGCATAGCCGAGATTTTCGATACGCGACCACTGCTCCTCGGTATACGGTTTGGTCACCCGAGGGTCTTCGTGGATACGGCTGACCTGCATCTCAAAACCGAACTCTACTTCGCACTTTTCATGCGCGCCGGTGACCGGCGAGGCGCTACCCGGATTCGGGGTGCACGCTAGCGGGATGTGACCTTCCCCGGCGAACAGGCCGGAGGTGGGGTCCAGGCCCAACCAGCCTGCGCCCGGCACGAACACCTCGGTCCAGGCGTGCAGATCAGTGAAATCGTGGTCGGTGCCGGACGGACCGTCCAAGGATTTGACATCGGGGGTAAGCTGAATCAGATAGCCGGACAC
The DNA here is from genome assembly GCA_012032855.1 of Candidatus Competibacteraceae bacterium. Next base: position 6,730 of record JAAUQA010000103.1, on the reverse strand, counting down.
GAAGCGCGCTGCCAAGCCCAAATGCCGCAGGATTTGCACTAACAACCAACCGGTATCACGACAGGAACCGCTGCGATTGCCTAAGGTTTCCTCACAGCTTTGTACCCCTGGTTCCATGCGGATGAGATACTTGATGTCTCCGTTCAGCTGCTGATTGAGCTCTACAAGAAAATCGTTGATGTTCCGGCGGTGCCGATCCACTTTTTTCAGCCAAGCCATGAGCAGCGGGCCGCGTTCCTTAATCTCCAGGTAGGGGGCGAGTTCCTGACGCAGTTCCGGCGCATATTCAAAGCTGTATTTTTCCGCATAACTTTCCACGAAAAAATCGAAGGGGTTGATGACCACCAATTCGGCGATCAAATCCACTTCTATGGATAACTCGCGGATCTTCTCCGGAAACACCACGCGGGCTTGGAAATTGCCGAACGGGTCTTGCAGCCAGTTGATGAAATGCTCAGCTGGCTGCACATTGATGGAATAGGCATGGATCGGGGTGCGCGCATGTGGTGCCGGGCGCAAGCGGAGACCTGGGGCGAGACGCCGACCAAGCGATCGTAGCGGTATGAAGTTTTGTGATTTAAAGCAACGCGTATGGCCATGGATTATGTTGGATTCTTGTTGGAATGCGAGCAGACGATGCAACAACTATTCCGCTCTGATTGAAGGCGGTCATCGTGCGATGTAAAACTAGCCGTACAGCATCAGGAGGATGCGTTCAGCTGAAAAACCTTAGAAGAAGCGACTCACGGCAATGAAACGGTCTAAATTTGTGCATAAACAGGAAATATGCACTAATGTTGCGCAATCGGTTTGCCTGCTTATTGAACGGGCGAGTGTATTGTCCACATCCGCCGGTCTTCATACCACTGATACCTGATGCTGTTGCAAGAAAGGCTGGTACGCCCCTTGCAATTGAGTGTAAATCATAACAATCGGCCTTTTCTCAATGGCGAAAAACTCATGGCGATAGATTGGCAACATTACCCGACCGACGGGCTCTACGACGAGTTAATCAGTACCCCTTCCGAACCCCGTACCGCGGCTCAATGGCTTTGCGAGTATCTGGCTTCGCTCAGCGACGAGGAATTGCACGAACGGCGCACTGCCGCAGAACTCGCCATTCAGGTTATGGGCATTACCTTCACAGTGTACTATGAAGGCGGCAGCATCGACCGGGCTTGGCCATTCGACATCATTCCCCGTATCTTACCCAAGCAGGAATGGGATCATACCGAAGCCGGCTTAAAACAGCGGGTAGAGGCGCTTAACCTATTTATCGACGACCTGTACCACGAGCAGCGCATCATCAAGGATAAAGTATTTCCCGCCGAGGTGTTGGCCGACTCGGTCAACTTTCGTTCACAGTGCGTAGGCATCAACCCGCCTCGCCGAGTCTGGGCGCATATTTGCGGTAGCGATCTGGTGCGTGACAAGGACGGCACATTATACGTCTTAGAAGATAACTTGCGTATTCCTTCCGGCGTGTCCTACATGTTGGAAAACCGGCTGGTGATCAAGCGGGTATTCCCGGAATTGTTCGAACACCAACGCATTCAACCGGTCGATGACTACGCTTCCCAACTCTACGACATGCTCGCATCCCTGTCGCCGCGGCCCGGCGATAATCCTGCCATCGCCGTGTTAACCCCTGGAATTTACAATTCCGCCTACTTTGAACACTCTTATCTGGCACAGCAAATGGGAGTGGACTTGGTGGAAGGTTCCGATCTGGTGGTGGACGATGACGACAATGTGCACATGCGGACCATTGAGGGATTGCAACGAGTAGATGTCATTTACCGACGGGTCGATGATCTGTTTCTGGACCCGGAAGCGTTCAACCCGGATTCCGCCCTGGGCGTGCCCGGCATCATGCGGGCCTGGCGCAATGGCAAGGTGGCCCTGGCGAATTCACCGGGCGCCGGGGTTGCCGATGATAAAGTGGTTTATGCGTTCGTGCCCGACATGATCAAATATTATTTGGATCAAGATCCGATCATTCCCAATGTGCCAAGTTATCTGTGCATGCGCGAGAAGGATCGGAACTACGTGCTAGCCAATCTGGATAAACTGGTGGTCAAGCCGGCCAATGAATCGGGCGGTTACGGCATGTTGGTCGGCCCACACGCCGGCCCCGAAGAACATCAGAAATTCGCCGAACTGATTAAAGCAAATCCCCGCAACTACATGGCGCAACCCACCTTGACCCTCTCGACGACACCGACGCTATGCGGCGATCATGTCGAGCCGCGGCACGTGGACTTGCGTCCATTTATTTTGTCAGGCCCCAAAACTTACGTGACCACCGGCGGGCTGACTCGGGTGGCCTTAAATAAGGGATCGCTGGTGGTTAACTCCTCCCAAGGTGGAGGTAGTAAGGATACCTGGATAGTCGACACCCAAGGGTACTGAACATGTTGTCACGCGTCGCACAGAACATTTACTGGATGGCACGTTATATTGAACGAGTCGAAGACACGGCCCGTTTGATCAGCGTCAATGATATTCTCTTGTTGGATCTACCCCACGGGTCGCTGGGTTGGGAACCCCTGGTGTTTATCAGCGGCAGTCAGGATTTGTTTCTCAGCAGCAAGAAAGACTCAAACGAACTCAACATCATTCAGTTCCTGGTGGGCGATCGCAATAACTCCGTCTCGATCCTGTCATCCCTGTCCTATGCGCGGGAAAATTTACGCACTACCCGTGATGTAGTGCCGCGTGAAGCCTGGGAACAAATCAACAGCCTGTATATGTATGTGCGCGATCATTTAGTGATCGGCATGTCGCGGCGGGGACGCCATGAGTTTCTCAAACGTATCATTCATGGCACCCAGCAGGTGACAGGCATGTTGGCCGGCACCATGAGTCATACGCATGCTTACGATTTCGTGCGCTTGGGCCGCAATTTGGAGCGAGCCGACATGACCACCCGTATCTTGGATGTTCGTTCCGCCAACTTGCTAGTGGATAAAACGAGCGTCGTGCAGTCGCAGGACATGCCGGGGCAGTCACAAACTCAGGAGCAGTTGTTGGAGCAGGACCCGGTCGAATTGAATCCGTTCGAAAACATCCAGTGGATGAGTGTTCTGAAGTCGTTAAGCGCCTATCAAATGTATCGGCAACACATTCGCTTGCGGGTCCGTGGCCCCGATGTATTGCAATTTCTCCTGCAGAATCGACACTTTCCAAGGTCGGTGTTGCATTGCCTAGGTGAATTAGATGAGTGTTTACATGACCTGCCCAAGAATACGGTGCCGTTGGACTGGATCGCCCAGCTAAATCAACGTCTGGAAAAGGCACAGATTGCTGAACTGGCGCGGGAAGGATTGCATGAGTTTATCGACGATTTGCAAATCGGTCTGGGCGCCCTTCATGAACACTTAGTGACGACCTATTTTGATCATGCCTAACCAGGCGACGATGATAAACGGTAACAATTGAAACAATACAGCGGCGTCGCGAAATAGCAATGAACAGCTGAGTCAATCCTCACGCAACTCTCGTGGCAAGGCGAATATGACATTTTCCTCTCGCCCGCGATTCTCTACAACTTCATCCGCGCCCAAATCCCGCAAGCGTCCGACCACCTGCTGTACTAATACCTCCGGCGCAGAAGCGCCGGCGGTTACCCCCACAGTGGTTTTCTCGTGTAGCCACTGCGGTTCAATGTTTTCGGGGCCGTCGATGAGATAGGCCGTTACGCCTTCCTTTTCCGCCAATTCACGCAATCGATTGGAGTTAGAGCTGTTGCGCGACCCAACAACCAGCACCACTTGGCTATGCTGAGCCAGTTCTCTAACCGCATCCTGACGATTCTGGGTGGCGTAGCAAATGTCATCTTTGCGTGGTCCTTGGATAGCGGGAAACCGCTGCCGTAGCGCGTCATGATGCGTGCGGTGTCATCCATGGATAAGGTGGTTTGAGTGGAGTAGGCTAGATCATCAGGATTCTTGATGGCCAGACGCTCCACATCTTCAACGGTTTCCACCAGATACATCCGCCCGCCGTGGCTTTCATCATATTGTCCCATCGTGCCTTCCACCTCGGGATGGCCGGTATGGCCGATGAGAATTACTTCGCGACCAGCCCGGCTATGTCGGGCAACTTCCATATGGACTTTAGTCACCAGTGGACAGGTAGCATCGAATACTTTTAGTCCGCGATGCTCCGCATCCTGACGCACTGATTGCGGCACCCCGTGGGCACTGAAGATGACCGTTGCGCCATCGGGCACCTCGTGTAATTCTTCTACGAAAATGGCCCCGCGAGCACGCAAATCATCGACCACAAAGCGATTATGCACCACTTCGTGACGGACATAGATAGGGGCACCGAATAGATCCAGAGCACGCTCGACAATACCGATGGCCCGATCAACACCGGCACAGAAACCGCGTGGGTTGGCAAGGTGTATTGGCATAATCAAAACTCCTGGCTGGTCAGCGCTCTCGCGCGGGTTGCACAGCACGTTGTTCGAGAAAGTGATCGAGAATCAGCAGAAAAGCACCGATGGTGATGGCCGAATCAGCGACGTTAAATGCCGGCCAGTACCAGCGGTCGTAATACACTTGGATAAAGTCGATCACATGACCGTATAGCAGTCGGTCGATCAAATTACCGACTGCGCCGCCCAAAACCAGGGCGAGCGCGATAGCTAAGCGCCCCTGGCCGACTTTGAGCCGACTCAACCAGATGACCAGAATCACGCTAACAACCGCGGATAGGATCACGAAAAACCAGCGCTGCCAGCCTCCAGCACTCGCGAGAAAGCTGAACGCAGCGCCCCGGTTGTACATCAGGGTCAAATTGAATGAGGGTAGCACCGGCAGCGGTTGCTGGAAGGTCAGCGCCGATTCCGCCAGCCATTTGCTGAACTGGTCCAGCCCGATCACTGTCGCGCTCAAGCCCAATGCCTTGAATAGGGTCATCAAGCGTAACGCCGTTGTTCGCCATCGCTCGCCACGTTCTCCACGCAACGACCGCACAGTTCGGGATGTTCGGTGTGAGTACCAATATCGTCGCGATGATGCCAGCAACGCACGCATTTGGCATGGGCCGAGGCGCATACGACAATGCCGAATTGATGGCCATGCAGTTCGGTTATTACCGCCGATTCGGGTTTTTCTGTCAGCGGATGAATCCGGGCATAAGAGGTGATCAGCACGAACCGCAATTCATCCTCCAACCGCTTGAGCGCATTGAACAAATCATCGCTACAGTATAGATCGACTTCGGCGTCTAAGGATGAGCCGATGCCGCCGGCAACCCGCAATTTTTCTAGTTCTTTGCCGACGGTTTCCCGGACTGCGATCACCTCTTCCCAATAAGCGGCATTAAGCGCGTCGTCGTCAGGCATGGCGAACAAGCCAGTGTGCCAGGTTTCCAAAAACACTGAAGGTTTCCGTTCACCGGGCATATTGCGCCAGATCTCCTCGGCGGTGAAACTCAACACCGGAGCCAGCCATCGCACCATAGATTCTAAAATTAAGCACATGGCGGTTTGCGCGGAGCGACGTGCGGTACTGTCGGGAACCGTGGTGTATAAGCGATCTTTGATGATGTCCAGATAGAAACTACCCATATCCACGGAGCAGAAGTTGTGTAACTTCTGATAGATCACGTGGAACAAGTAGTGATCATACGCTTCCCGGATTTGTTCCTGTAAACGATAGGCGCGATCTACCGCCCAACGGTCCAGGGCCAACATATTCGGGGCGGGTAACAGATGCGCATCCGGTTCGAAACCGTGTAAATTGCTGAGCAGAAAACGGGCGGTGTTACGCATGCGCCGATAAGAATCCGCCATACGCTTGAGAATTTCGTCGGAAACCGCGATTTCGCCGCGATAATCCGTCGCTGCGACCCACAGCCGCAGGATGTCAGCCCCCAAGCTGTTGACGACAGTTTGCGGCGCGACCACATTGCCCAAAGACTTGGACATTTTCTTCCCGTCCGAGTCCACTGTATAGCCGTGGGTCAGCAAGCCCTTGTAAGGGGCAACGCCGCGCATGGCGACCGAGGTCAGCAGCGAGGATTGGAACCATCCCCGATGCTGGTCGGAACCTTCCAGGTACAACGCTGCCGGGAATTTGAGATCGGCGCGGGTGTTTAACACCGAAAATGGGTGGTGCCCGAATCGAACCAGACATCCAAAGTGTCGTTCACTTTGATGAAATCGGTTGCTTCGTCGCCCAGCAGTTCAGCCGGTTCCAGTTCGAACCAGGCGTTGATGCCACTCTGCTCAATGCGTTGCGCGACCCGTTCCATCAGTTCGGCGGTATGGGGATGCAGGTCGCCGCTGTCTTTGTGCATGAACAGGGTGATCGGCACGCCCCAATAGCGTTGCCGCGAGATACACCAATCCGGTCGGTTTTCTACCATACCTTGGATACGCGCCTGACCCCAGTCCGGGGTGAAATGGACCTTGTGGATTTCCGCCAGTGCCTGTTTCCGTAATCCGTTCTGTTCCATGCCGATGAACCACTGCGGCGTGGCCCGGAAAATGATCGGCGTTTTATGTCGCCAACAATGCGGATAACTGTGCCGGATACGCTCCACATGGATGAGATGACCGTGGCCGCGCAGCGTCTCAATGATATGTTCGTTCGCGTCGTTGACATGCTGCCCTGCGAATAGCTCGGTGCCGGGCAAGAAGCGGCCATCCGGCCCCACGGGGTTGTCATCCACGTCGAGGCCGTAACGACAACCCACCACGTAGTCCTCTTGGCCA
>JAAUQA010000102.1 GCA_012032855.1 Candidatus Competibacteraceae bacterium | reverse complement strand
CGCCGATTCCGCCTGCTGCGGAGCTTCGCGCGCCCGCTCGCGTTCGCGTTCGCGCACGCGTTGTGCGCTCGCTTCTGCGGGGAGGACGGCAACAGCAACGACCGCGGAGCCGGCTGCGAGCGAAATCGCGAGGGCGAGCGTCGAAGCGCGCTTGCGCGTGAAAAGGGAAATCATCGGGGGTATCCTCCAGCGGTACGGAGATAATCAGCCGCTGTCCGGTCAGTTTCCAAAGATTGGCGAGCGCGATAGCGGTCTGCTCGGGTTCCAGATGCTCCAGCAAATGAATTGCGCAAACCACGTCAAAGGATCGTTCCGGTAAGTTATCCGCCAGAATGTCGGCAAGCTCGAAACGAACTTTGGTGCAGCGCCTTTGTCGAGCAACGTCATTGGCCAGATCGACCAGCGCCGGATTTAGATCCCAGCCGACGATGTCAGTCAGATTTTCCAGTGCGTGGTCCCGCTGCAGCGCCATGAGTAGCGGAAAAAAACCGAAGCAGGTGGCTACATCCAGCACGTTGAACGGCTGCATCGGTGCGTTCGGTAATGCTTTCATCAACTGCATAACCCGCGCATAGATCGCCCCGAAATTACGGATGAAATCCGCCTTCTCGCTATCGACTGCGTTATCCGCCAAGGCTTCATTTAGCCCTAGTAGCGTATTGTCGTAGAAGCGGTGCCAAGCTTGGCGGGCATCGCCATCCATCGAGCGGACGATGTCGCCGACGCTGCGTTCGAAAATCTGCTGTTCGCTGTAGCCAGGGCGTTGATCGGTATCCAGGGTTCGTTCCGCCAACAACGGCATGAGTTCTTCGGCGACGAAATGACCGAGATTGTTATTGATCTGCTCGGGTCCGAAATCGTGCACGATGACCCATTCATCGTCACCTGTCGGGGGTGCCAAACGGTATAGAGTGAAATGCTCGCTGGCTGCCACAGGTGGACTGCGGCGAGTCAGCGACTCCAGCAACAGCGTGTGACGTTCACGACTCAGCATCATGATTTATTGCCCCGTCCGCTCAGGCATGGCCGGTGGTCGCCATTGAACGCCGGATCAGATCTTCAGTGACCCGGCCCAGTTTGCTTGAGATTGCGGACCACCTCGGCACGATGACAGATCGGTTCGTACAACGGCATGTCCGAACTGCCGAGGCCCCCAACTGCCGCGCGGCTCGGGTGACAACCAAATCAATTGCTTGGTGCGCAGACGAATCGCTTCCAACGCGGCAGCGTTAGGCGGATTGCGGTTACCCCGGCCATCGCCCAAGATGATTACCGTGGTTTGTGGGGTGACGACAGCCAAATGGCGCTGACAGAAAATCTCCAAGGCCCGACCATAATTACTGTTGGCGTCGACATCCAACAATTCGCCGCTGAACACAGTACCAATGGCTTCCGCCAGACCGAGCTGCTCGAAGTATTGGCTGACATCAACTAGATCGCTGACGAACGCAAAGCTGCGCACTTGTTCGAACAAAGATTGCAGGCTATAGAGCAGATGCAGCATGAAGCGGGCGGTGTTGCGCACCGATAAACTGACGTCGCAGATGACGACCAAGCGCGGCTTTTCGTCGCGACGGCTGGTCAACACCGGATCGAAAGGAATCCCTTCGTAAACCATGTTCTTGCGCAGGGTATGGGCGATGCTGATACGCCCCCGGTTACTAACATAGCGGCGATAAGACCGTGCCCCGCGCATGTGTCGGCCTAGCCGGCGCACGATTTCTTCCATCTCCCGACGCTCGCGCTCGCTGAAATGATAATCGTAAGCCGAAGTCAACCGCTTCAGGCGGAGTTTGCTGTTCGCGCTGCAATGCCATTTCGCGTTCGATATAACGCTTCAGCAATTCGGGCAGATTGGCAATGATACCGTCAATCTGGCTGGCCAATTGGTTGACCAGATTCTCGTCCACGTCCATGTTTTGCAAATCATCCAGCAATTCTTCCGCTGCATTGACGAACAGATCGCTATCAAGCTGTTCCAGGCCTTCGCTGTAGTTCAATTCACCGGCTTGAGCCAGATTTTTGACCCGCCGCACATTCATCTGGTGGGTGGTCCGTTTCATCACCCGCTCCAGCAATCCCTTACTACGATTCAGGACCAGATTCTGACTCAATGCCGAAAGACTCAGCCGATTCGGATCCTGATGCGGATTGAAACGCGTCACCATCTTGTCGGGATCGAAATAGTCGCGAATATCCACCGGCTGGCCATGCGGATGCTGGCCGTCGGGATCGGTAATGCCGCGATCTTCCGGCTCGAACACCATCCGCTCCGGTTCTTTGGTCTCATCGTCATGATGATGATGGTCATGGCCGTGACCGTGGCCCTCGCGTCTATCGGCTGTCGGCCAACTAAAGAACACTTCGAACAATTCTTCGAATACCGGAATATCGTGGATATCTTTGACGAGTGTGCTGCGCAACACCGTGCGCATCGCCTCTCGGTTATCGAAGGTGATATACCCGAGTGCCTGCATGGCGTCGATGGATTCCGACGGCGAGATACGCACGCCGCTGCGTTTTAGCAGATAGATAAAACGGTTGACCGAGGCATCCATAAGCCGATTCAGCTGCGACCGCGGTAGCTTGTAAAGTAGGTCTCCGTGTGTTCCCGCTTTAGATCTTCCATTTCGCCACGGTCGGGTTCGGCGGCCTTCAACGGAGGACGCAGTCGATTGTCATGGTTATGATCATGACTATGGCCGTGGCTATGGCTGTGCCCATGACCGTGATGATGATGGTGGCCGTGGCCGTGGCCGTGGCCGTGGCCGTGATCATGATGAGCGTGAATGTGATCGTTGATACCACCGAGTATCCATTCCAGTTGCTCGCTGACTCGGGTCGTATCACGGTCGTATTTGACCAGCAGTTGCAGGGTTTCCTCAATCAACTCGCGATTAATGGCGTCGGCGTTCAACAGCACCAGCGCTTGTGCCCAATCCAGGGTTTCGCTGATGCTCGGCGCTTTGCGCAGATCCATAGCACGCATCCGCCGGATCACATTGACCACCTGAGTGGCCAGCGTTTCCTGAATTTCCGGCACCTTGAGGCGGACAATTTCCAATTCCCGCCCTTCGTCCGGGTAGTCGATGAACAGGTGTAAACAACGTCGCTTCAGCGCGTCACTCAGGTCGCGGGTGTTGTTGCTGGTGATAATGACACACGGTGGTGAGGTCGCTTTGATGGTGCCGATTTCAGGTACGCTGACTTGGAAATCGCTCAACACTTCCAGCAGGAATGCTTCGAACTGTTCCTCGGCGCGGTCGATTTCGTCGATCAGTAACACCACCGGCTCGGGCGAACTGATGGCTTGCAAAATGGGCCGACGAACGATGAAGTGTTCGGAGAAAAATACATCTTCGTGTTGGCGTAGTTGCTCGACAGCGTCGCGTAAATCGTCCACGCCCTCGAAAAACTTGCCGATCTTGTCGCGCAGGATCTGGGTGTAGAGCAGTTGCTTGCCGTATTCCCATTCGTACAGCGCGCGCGTCTCGTCTAGGCCGCCGTAACACTGCAAGCGGATCAATTCGCGATTCAGAGACTGGGATAATACTTTGGCTAGTTCGGTTTTGCCACCCGGCGGGGCCCTCAATGAGTATGGGCTTGTTCATCTTGAGGGCGAGAAAAGCGACGGTGGCGAGCTTGCGGTCGCAGATATACTGTTGCGCACGCAATTGCTCGATCGTCTGTTCGATCGATTCAAACATAATCCAGCTCCTGCCCGGGCCCGACAGGAAACCCGCCGAGCCCAAAGCGTGTGGTGATTACAGGGCTGATTGGTTACCCGATCAGCTCAGTATTAAAGATAGTGGAGCTAGATCAAATTAGTAGTAGGAGCCGGTCAATGCATGTCGAACTGTCGGCAAAACCGCCTCATAGGTGACTTCGCGGGCATTGCCCGGAGTAGAACCGTCGCCTAGCAGATGCTTGGCGATGCGCTCGGCATCGCGTTCGTCGCCGATGATCTTGTTACCGCCCCACTCGGCGTATTTACCCAAGCCCATGCGGGATTTGGTATACGATGGTGTGCTGGCGAAGTTGGCCGGAATACCCACATCCTTGCTCAGCCGGATGGCCGCTTCCAGCGCACGATCAGCCGCTGCCACATCGGTCAAGCCGTCAACGTTTTCGCCCATTGCACGGGCAATGTCGCGGAACCGTTTGTAGTTGGTCGGCAGATTGTATTCCCAGACTCGCGGCAATCCGATCGCGTTATTCAGGCCATGATGGGTATCGTAGTAGGCGCTGACCGCGTGAGACATCGCGTGGATGATGCCCAAACCACCACTATTGAAGGACTGCGCCGCCATATAGGAGGCATACATCATGTTGTAGCGCGCCTCGTAGTTCAGCGGCTCATACACGGTGCGGCGTAGATTCTGCGCAGTGACTTCGATAACCTTAAGCGCGCTGCCCAGGCTGGGTAGAAAGTCAATGCGGGATACATACGGTTCGGAGGCGTGAGCCAACACGTCAAAACCGCAGAATGCGGTTAAATCCTGCGGCATGGAGAAAAACAACACCGGATCATTGATGCCTAGAGTGACCGGGCAATTGTCATCGAAACCCAGCCATTTATAAGGCGCTTTCTCCGAAGTGGTGTCGGTGATCACATACGCCCAACTGGTTTCCGAACCGGTGCCGGCTGTGGTGTTGATGGCGATATGCGGGGGGTTGTCTGGATTTTCCGATTTATTGAAGCCGTCAAATTCGTTGATATTGCGTCCGTCATGAGCGACCACGATACGGGCGCCCTTCACCGCGTCGGTGACGCTACCACCGCCGACCGAAATGAAACTATCGCATTTTTCCTTGGTATACAGATCAGCCAGTTCCATGCAGTTGTAATCCTTGGGGTTGGACTCAATCTTGTCATAGAGCACCACGTCCACACCCTGATATTTGATCTTGCCGATGATGTCATCGACGATGCCGGTTCCCCGCAAGCCTGAGGTACCGAGCAGAGCGCGTTTGAAACCAAGCTTCTTGGCTTCGACACCGACCATTTCGTAGGCGCCCGGCCCTAAAATGCCGCGCGGCATACGGTGGAATTCTTTAATAGGAAATTGCCAGAGTCGTTCTGCTTCCATCGTTTCACCCCTTTGGTTTTTTGTGGATGGTTAATTGACCAACTTGCGTCACCTGGAACCCAGGACTATGTGCGTCGGCTTGCTTTATTTTTGTAAGCACTGGCGAGAGAGGGCAAAAACTGCGCCTATCTGATACCTTCTTGAGAGAGGTAGGGCAAAACCCTATTCTTAAAGGGAAAAAACCTGCGCTGGCTTGGATGTCAGGTGCAGACACCAAGTCAATGTATTGGCGGTGTTAAAAAAGCGTTACAGGGCTGTAACGAATGCGGGACGCTGCCTGTTGCCTTGTTCAACGCGATAAACGACTCCGGGCACTTAAAGCCTCAAATTTGTCCAAGGTCAGAATTAACGACATCCGCCCCAAAAACCAAGGACACTGCATGATCGTTCTGAAAAACCTCACTATGCACTACACCCTCAATACTATTCGCATTGAGGTCCTACGAGCCATCGACCTGACAGTTCCGGGCGGACAGAGTATGGCAGTGGTGGGTCCATCCGGATCGGGCAAAACCACTCTCTTGCTGTTGCTTGCCGGGTTGGAACGTCCCAGCAGTGGCACAGTGACTCTGGACGGGATAGCTTTGGAGTCCCTTGATCGCGACCAGCTTGCCGATTTACGAAGGGATCGCGTCGGCATTATCTTCCAGTCCTTCCACCTGATTCCCAGTTTGGATGCGCTGGATAACGTTGCCCTACCCCTGGAAATCGCCGCAGATATAAACGCCCGCCCGCAGGCTGCTAGGCTGTTGGAGCGGGTAGGGCTGGGAGACCGTCAGCATCACTACCCAAGCCAGCTTTCCGGTGGAGAGCAACAACGAGTGGCTATCGCTCGCGCCTTGATCCACCGACCCCAGTTGCTGCTGGCCGACGAACCCACCGGCAACTTGGACGAGTACACCGGAGCCGACATTCAAAATCTGCTGTTCGAACTCAATCAGGAGTCCGGCACCACGCTGATATTGGTAACTCATGACGTAGAACTTGCCGGGCGCTGTGACCGGGTCCTGCGACTGCATGACGGGGTACTGAATGAGGAAACTTATTCTGAACGTCAGATCATCGTTCATGGTTAACTTCGTCCTGCAGGATCTAAGGGGCAGCGGACGTACTCTATGGATGCTATTTGTCTGCCTGCTGCTGGGGGTGACCTTAATTGCCGCCAGTGGCGGCCTGCTGCAACAAGTACGCAGCAGCTTGCTAACCGACACTCGTGCGCTATTCGGCGGTGACGTGGAAATCAGTCAACGTTCCCCCCTCAATGAGCATGAACTGGCTTGGCTGCAGGCTAACGGTCGGGTTTCCCTGCTTATTGAGCTACGCACCATGTTGATGACTGCCGATGGGCTCAGCCAAGTGGTTGAGTTACAGAGCTTTGATGAGAACTATCCCCTCTACGGTGAAGTCACTCTTGATCCTCCGCTGCCCCTAGATCAAGTGCTAACCCAGCGGGATGGTCTTTGGGGTGCGGCCATTGACCCGGTGCTGGCCGAACGGCTGAATCTGGTGGTGGGTGATCGGGTGACCGTGGGCGGACTAACCGTGGCGTTGCGTGCCTTAGTGATACGCCAACCCGATCGCAGTCTTAGCGCCGATTGGCGGGGACCACCGGTGCTGCTGGCCGAGCAAGCCCTGGCCGAGACCGGTCTGCTCCAGCCCGGCAGTCTGCTGGACTACGAATACCGAGTTCGCATCAATCAGAACTTGGACCGATGGCGGGCGAATCTGACAGCGGCTTTCCCCAGTGCTGACTGGGAGGTACGCACCTTCCGTGAACGCAGGCAGCGCTTGGGGGAAGTGCTGGACCAAGTGGGTTCAGCGTTGCTCTTGATCGGCTTTAGCGCCTTGTTTATTGGTGGATTAGGGGTATCCAACAGCGTCCACACCTATCTCCAATCCAAGCTTGCCACCCTAGCCACCCTTCGCGCCCTGGGCATGCGGGAAACACGGGTGGCCAGACTCTATCTGGGACAGGTGCTGTTGCTGGCGGGGTTGGCCAGCGTAGCAGGCGCCATGTTAGGGGGAGGATTAGCCCTGGCCGGAGTTGCTTTGGCCGCCGAACGGCTGCCCCTGGCTCCCACCATTCTAGCCCTGACTGGACCATTAGCCATAGCCGTGCTATTCGGTCTACTGACTGCACTGACCTTCGCCCTGCCAGCACTAGGCCGGGCTATGGCGGTTACCCCAGCAGCTCTGTTTCGGGGTATCGACGTCACCTCTGCGCTCACTCCAGCCCGCTACCGCTGGCTTACTCTGGCCAGTGGATTACTGACAGCGGGATTGATGGTATTGGCTTTGCCCCAACCGCTGTTCGGGATCGGCTTCCTGGGAGTGACTTTCGCTCTGCTGATCTTGCTAGAGGGTGTTGTGCAATTGCTGCGCATGGGTGCCTTGAGTCTTGCCCAACGCCGGATGCTAGTCAAGCGCTTCCATTGGCGGCTGGCCCTAGCTAATCTGTACCGACCCGGTTCTCCGCTGCGTCCCACGCTGTTGTCCTTGGGCTCGGCTTTGACACTGTTGGTCGCGTCCACTCTGGTGGTGGTGGCACTGCTGCGCACCATCAATGACACTATCCCGGAACAAGCCCCGTCGTTGATTTTTTACGACGTGGTCAAGTCTCAAGTGGATGACTTCCGGGAGCGACTCATGGCGACTCCCACATTGGATCGGTTGGATTTGGCTCCTTTGGTGTTGGGACGGCTAAACCGGGTTAACGGGGAATCTCTGCGGGACAGCGCCGATTTGGAACGGGTTCTGGAGGCTCGGGACGAACACAAACTGAGCTACCGCCTGGACAATTTCGATAACGTTCAGGTGCAGCGAGGAAGCTGGTGGCGCGAGGGTTATCAAGGATCACCTCTGGTCGCTATGGAGGACCGTGAGGCTGATCAATTGGGCTTGAAGGTGGGAGACCGGCTGGCCTTTACTATCTTAGGGGAGACGATTGAGGCAGACTTGGTAGCCATTTACGGTCAGAAGCGTTTCCAATCGCGTTTTTGGCTCGAAGGCATTTTCTCAGATGGGGTGTTGGAGCCTTTTATCAGCCGTTACGTGGGAGCCATCTACACGGACCCAACGGCGGCAGTGAAGCTTCAGAACACTCTTGCCGCTGAATTTCCCAACGTGGTGACGGTGCGCACTGAAAGCGTGCTGCGCGAAGCCCGAACTCTGCTGACTCGTGCCAGCAGTGGTTTGGCAGTAGTAGCGGCCATTAGTTTGTTGGCCAGTTTGCTGGTACTGAGCAGCGTGGTAGCCGGCAGCCGAGCCCGACAAGTGTACGACGCCACCGTGCTCCATGCGCTGGGAGCCAGACTTGATACTATCCGCCGGGCGTTAGGGCTGGAACAGGTTCTGCTGGCTCTCCTAACTTCTCTGTTCGCTCTCGTGTTGGGCGGACTCATCGCCTGGGGGCTACTGGTGTATCGCTTGGATCTTGAGATAGATGGGGTCTGGTGGACGGCCCTGATCGTAGCCCCTCTGGTTAGCGGCGTGTGCCTGGGTTTAGGAACGCACCATCTGCTGCGCCGGTTGAACCCGTCCCCCGCTGTGCTACTGCGAAGCTAATGGAATGGTCAAGTAACCGCTAAACCTCTCGGCATGCCCGATAAATATCCTTCCAGCCGTCGCGTTCCTTGACGACCGTTTCCAGGTACTCCCGCCAGACGACGCGATCCTGGACGGGATCGGCCAGGTCTGCGCCCGCGCGGGCGTGGCGCCCGGCGAGGTGACCATGGTCATCCACGGCACTACGCTGGCGACCAACGCGCTGATCGAGCGGCGCGGCGCGAAGACGGCGCTGATCACCACCAAGGGCTTTCGCGACGTCATCGAGATGCGCACCGAGAGTCGGTTCGAGCAGTACGACCTGAACCTGGTCCTGCCGC
>JAAUQA010000101.1 GCA_012032855.1 Candidatus Competibacteraceae bacterium | reverse complement strand
TCAACTTCCGTACGTGCCAGACGGTATTCGGGGTAGGCACCGACAGGCCGACTGGCTGATCATTGGGGAGGCCCCCGGTGCCGATGAAGATCGCCTGGGCGAACCCTTCGTCGGGCGTGCGGGCAAACTGCTGGATGCCATGCTGCTGGCCTTGGGTTTGCAACGGGAACAGGTCTTCATCGCCAATATCCTGAAATGTCGCCCACCCAACAACCGTGATCCCGCCCCGGAAGAAGTGCGTTGCTGTTGGCCGTTTTTAGCGCGGCAGATTGCTTTGCTGAATCCCAAGATCATCTTGGCCGTGGGACGTATCGCCGCGCAAAATCTGTTGCAGACCGATGTGCCGGTGGGCAAGCTGCGTAATCGAATACACCGCTATCAACCAGGCAATATTCCGCTGGTAGTTTGTTACCATCCGGCCTATCTGCTGCGTTCACCGAGGGAGAAGCGCAAAGCTTGGGATGATCTGCAGCTGGCCTATAGGACGTTGTCCCAAGAATTGGATGCCGTTTCGTGAACCGACAGCGCGCGATCCAAGCATCGAATTACCACAGATTGCCATAAGCCATGAGCGCTGTGCCTGAAAATTTTTCCGGCCGTTTCAGAGCGATGGGCCATTTCGACCTCGAAGAAGTGATGACGATTGAAACACAGGCGTATCCCTTTCCCTGGACCGAGGGGATCATCCGCGACTGCTTGCGGATTGGCTATCGCTGCCGGATCTTGGAGATCCAGGGACGCATTGAAGCTTACGGTATCCTATCGGTCGGTGCGGGTGAGGCGCATATCCTCAATCTTTGTGTGCGCCCCGAATCGTGCGGTCAAGGCTTGGCACACTCTATGTTGAACCATTTACTGGACGTCGCACGGATCAACACCGCGATGACCATTTTCCTGGAAGTCCGTCCTTCCAATCCACGAGCAGTGAGGTTGTACCAACGGGCGGGCTTTTGCGAAGTAGGGGTCAGGAAAGATTATTACCCAGCCGCATCGGGCCGCGAGGATGCGTTGGTGATGGCGAAAGAATTGTAATTTATACCATTATCATTCTGAGCAACGAACTTTCATCATGTTGGAAACCCTGACAAAAGAACACTGGGCTGAGCATTTGAACCGAACATTTCGGCTGGATAGCGGCAAGGAACAGCCGTTTGAAGTACGGTTAGTGGAAGTGCATAGCCTCGGCAACGCACGGAATGAACAGCGGGAGCCTTTCTCTCTGTTGTTTCAAGCCCCTCAAGAACCGCTATTGGATCAAGGTATCTATACCTTGCATAATTCTAAACTAGGGACGATGGAATTATTCCTGGTGCCCTTGGGACCGAAGGGCGATGGACTGTGTTATGAAGCGGTTTTTACTTAACCGTTCCACTCCATAAAGCGGTAAACCCCCTTATCCTCCAGTTCGTAAAAGCCCAATCGCTGGTACCAGCGGAGCGCCGGGTTGAAGTGCTCCACATGAATCCGCACCACTTTACTAGCCGCCTCCGCACGGTCGAGCACATCGCGCAACAAGCGAGTACCCAAACCATGGTTGCGATACGTGGGGATTAACGCGATGTCGATCAAGCGGTATTCGTCGTCCCATTCATCCAAATACAGCCGGCCAATCGGTTCATCGTCGTTTAGAATTAAATCGAAGTGTGCCTTGGGGTAATGCTGCTGGTAATGCTGATGCTGGGCACGAAACTGCAGGGCTAGAAATTCGGTGATCTGCTGTTCGCTCCAATCCGTAGCGGCCATTTCTTCTTGGCGGGTGCTGGCATAGAGCGCTTCCAGAAACGGCAGATCGTGGTCTTGGATAGGGCGAAATCGGAGGGTCGAGAAACGCATTATGTTGTGTGATCGTTAAGAGTCTGGAATAAGGTCCGCCACTGTTCAGCAATCGTCGGCCATTGGAACGCCGGTTGCGTTACGAATTGATATCCAGCATTTGCCAGCCGCTTGCGTTGCTCGGTATCGTGATAGAGTAATTCCAGCGCCTCGGCCACGCCTTGCATCGACACCTCCGCCATTTCCAGCGGCGAAAACGAAGGTACTCCCCGACTAACCGGTTCGACCAAAACGGCGCGTTCTTCCCACAATTCCGCACAGGCACTATGGCGCGGTACTATTTGCACGGCACCTGTAGCGGCATGTTCGAAGCTGACCAGCCCCCAACCTTCGCCCATCGCCGTGTTGAGACCCACATCGCAAGCGTTATAGAGTTCATTCAATAAGTGATCGTCCATAGCACGATCACTTAATATCACCCGATCAGAAATCGCAGCTTGCTTGATCCAATATTGTAGTTGTGATTTCTCTTCAGCAGTCATGATTGCATGATGCAAATACAACAGCACATTAGCCGGTTTGTTTTTACAAAATTGAGCAAAGGCCTGGATACTTAAATCAATGCGTTTGCGCGGCTGGGGTCGATTCGCATTGAGCACCACAAACGCATTTTCCGGATCGGGTAGTTGCGGAAACCATTTACGCTTGAGTGCAATACGGCCAGACAATGGGTAAAACGATTCCGTATCCACCCCATGACCAATCACAGCCAGTTCCGGTATTGGCGCTTGAGAGTAATTATCCGATTGCTGAAACGCAGATTGCAGTTCGTGTCGGGAAAAATCGGTATAAGCCACCAATCGATTCAGAAAAGACAAGCCATTCACAAAGGCGGGATCGGCAATCTTGCCATCAATAGCCGCGTAGGCCACAAAGGGAATACTGGCTGCTTCTGTTGCGCATACTTTTCCATAGTTTTCGAACATCCAAATATCGTTCAGTAAAAACACCACATCCGGTTTTAATTCCTGAATCCGTTGCTTCAGTTGATAAGCCCCATAGACATCCCCGCCGTTAAGGTTGCAAGGATAGATCGTAACTAGGCCGTCAAGCGTTGATTTTACTGGGCCTTTATACCCGATACCGATCACGTGAAACCGGCATCGGCCTGCAAGACACTCGGTCAGGGTTTCCATGACCCGCGACAAGCCCGTCGCGGGACGATAAAAACCTACACAGATACAGAGAGGAAACAGCCTGGAACGCAACGCAAAGCAATCGCCGCTGACATCGTTTTTACTAATCGTTCAGGTGACTTGCACCGGACTGTACACGGTATGGCCGTTTACAATTACTGGCATTAGCTGGAAGGTCAAATAACCGGGATTGAAATACTCGACAGACTCAAAGCCTGGTGCGTCACTTGTTGACAACGTGGCAGCCAATCCGTAGTTCGGAAACCAAATATGCTAGAGCCACTCTGTTCCGCCATTTGCTCGGTTCTGGCCAATGCCGGTCCCGCGCCCGCTTCGCGCAAGAATTTATACAAACTGCCTTGCGGAAGATGATTGACTTGAACATTTACGAACATAAAACAGAGCAACACGTTCTCGTCGTTTTCATGGGTGAGAACCTGAGCCGGCACTTCAGTGTTGCTTTTATCCAACAGATTAAAAATAGCCGGACCCATTGGGTTTTTTAAATCAACGCCGTAATACCAATATTCTTGATATGGCTTTTTACTAGGCACTGGAATTTTCTCGGAGCCGATATACATTTCCGAATACTGTGAATTGATCTGCATCGTCACGGGAATATTACTCATCATTTTCTCCTTAGCCGCGCGACGGATAAAGGCCCTGCAGCGCGATGATGAAGTTCATCACCAAAAATGGTTGTAAATTGTTGTGGGCTTGGCTGCCTCCGGTATTCGGCAATGCCTGCTGACTCATTTCTACAAGGCTTGCGCTGGTATTGGACTGGTACAGCAGACCGTCACGCGGCTCGGCCAGCGAATTGCCCACGGCCGTGGCCGAACCGGCGCGCAAATCGCTGGCGCGCAGGGTGTGGTTGTGGTTCGGCATCTGAGCCTCGGACAAGGTAACCTGCTCGACGCCGCCGCGCTGGCCCAACCGTCTGTCGGTCAGGCCAGGGCCGCGACCGGGATGCATGGGCGTGCGGCCTTGCAGATTGGGGAGCGCAGTGGTTGAACGACCGTCGCCGCCATAGGTCGTGCCAATCAGCGAAAACAGTGCGGTATTCTGGGAAACCGGCAGCAGTTGGCCGTTGCAGAATGCCCAGCCGCGCGGCGCGAAGTTTCCGGCAAAGATCCGGATTTCGGCAATGAATGGTTCGGACATGACTCGACTCCTTTAGTGCCTGGACGGATAAATGCCGACAAGGGCGATGATGAAATTAACGCACAGAAACGGCATCAGATTTGTGTGGCTGCGACTGCCGCCGGTATTGGTGATTGATGTCGAAGCCATGTTGGCGTCGGTAGAGTCAGCGCGGTATACACGATCGGTGACTGTCTCGCCCAGCACTTCGCTCGCTGGATTAGGTGTGGTCGCGACTTCGGACGAGGCTTGAAGCGGGTGCGTGTGCGAGGGCAGTTGGTTAACCGTCAGCGTCTCGTTTTCCGCCCCGGCCTTTGCACCTAATCTGCGTGGAGATAGTCCCGGACCTTGCCCGGCGTGGATCGGTATCCGGCCGCGCATGTCAGGCAGGCCAAACGTGGTCCGTCCGTCGCCGCCATAGATGGTACCCAGCAGTGAAAACAAGGCGTCGTTCTGCGAAACGGCCAGCAACTGTCCATCGCAAAACGCCCAGCCGCGTGGCGCGAAGTTGCCCGCGAACATGCGAATCTCTCCTACAAACGGTTCTGACATCTGGATTCTCCTAGTTGCGGGACGGGAACAGACCTTGCAGCGCGATGCAGAAATTCAGTGCAATGTACGGCTGCATATTTTCGTGTGCTTGGCCGCCACCAACGTTGGTGATGCTGCCAGCCTGCATCGCCGCCAGCGAGCTGGTATCCCGATACGCTTCCGGCGTCGTGCTCCGCGCAAGAACATGGTTGGTCGGTGTTCCGGTGTTGGCATCCGTGGATGAAGCCCGGAGCATGTGATCGTGCTGCGGCATTTCATTGGCGGCCAGCGTGTGCGTTTCCTCGCCCGACTTCTGGCCCAGCCGATGATCCGCGCCGCCGTTGCTGCGACCGACGTGAATCGGCGTGCGACCCCGCAGGTCCGGGAGGGCGAAGCTGGTGCGACCGTCGCCGCCGTAGGTTGTGCCCAGTAGCGAATACAGCGATTGATTCTGGTTGATGGGCAGGATCTGGCCGTCGCAGAACGCCCATCCCCTTGGGGCGAAGTTAAACCCCACTATCCTGACTTCGGCTAAAAATGGTTCTGACATGATCACTCCTTATTGTTCTTCATTGTTCTTCGCATACTGGATAAGCAATTCCGCGACGTGGGATGCAGCCCCTTACCGCCCAGTGTTCGCGAATCTGATTCGCGTTTCACTTCGCGCCATTGGCCCGGCGGATTGACCGCCGGGCCGTTGAACTGACGCTATGGAACCGTGTTGCAGGTGCCCGGCGCGACGAGCCCGATGCCGGTGGCGAACGCATCGCTGATCGTATTGTTCGCCAGGAGATGGGCTTCTGCGGAGACGCATGCTCCGCCGCAGTCGGAGGGGCCGCTTTCGAGTACCATATCCCCGGGCGCAGAGGTGAAGTCATCCAGCAGGATGTCGTCCATGGTACCGGAAGCGACCCCGTTATTGCCGCGAATGTTCAGGCAATTCGTCGTATTCCGGTCACCCAGGAACCCAATCGCCTCATTGTTGGGGTTGGCAACGGTGCCGGCCACAGTTAGCGTGTTGTTAGTGATAGTCAAATCGGCTGTGGCGGCATCGCCGACCGCATCCCCGGTAATGACATCGATGGCCTGCCGCGAGGTATTGGCGATATTGTTGTCGATTTCCATCACCAGCGCACCGTCGCCGCGCACGTCGATGCCGATCGCACCGCCGGAATTGGTGAAGGTGTTGTTGTTGATCCTGCCGCTGGTTAGCGAACTGGCGGTCGAGGTTGACCCCAGCGTGACGTTGATCGCTTCCTCGCCGATGCTGGGTGAGAAATTCTCGAACGTGTTACTTGTAGTGCTACCGATGTCGAAGCTCAGATCGGCGTTGGTCGCGGCGCTGAGGACGATTCCGCGTGCGCCTACGCTTCCAGCGGGGGATGCATCCAGCGACGACGTGAAGTCAGTGTCGTTTACCGTCAGCGTGGCGACGGACGCATCAATCGCGCTGATCTGAATGCCATCGCTTTGATTGTCGTTGAATGTCGAGCCCGTGACCACGACGGTCGCCTGAGCCGAATTTCGAGTCTCCAGCAGTAGCCCATCCGCGCCCAGCGCGGCGCTGTTGGTGCTGATGGTGGAGTCCGTGATCGACAGATTAAGCACGCCCATGGTGTTGATAATCTCAATATTGTGTTCGGCAGAGCCGCTGATGGTGCTGTTGGAGATCACGGCTGTGCCCAGCAGGTTCTGATCGAAGCGAAGCCCGCCCTCGTTGACCGCATTCCCGTTATTGGTGACGTTCGCGCCGTTGAGCGTGAAGCCGGTGACGTTATTGCCAAAGATGCCGTTGGCGTTGCTGTTGCTGATGTTGACGAAGTTCAGCGCGACGTTGCTGGCGTTGGTCAGTGAAACGGCGTTAGCGGTTGTGTTCTGAATCGTGCCGCCCGATCCGGCGGTGCTGCCATCGCCGGTGATGATGAAGCTACCTGTAGTGCTGGTTAACACAATGCCGTTAGCTCCACCGCTGGCGGAAACGCTGGTGAAGGTGGCGGTGGGATTACCGGTGTTGAGATTGATCGCAATACCATTGCTATTGCTCACGCTCATTTCTGAGGTAACCAAATTGCCGAAATTGGTGCCGATGAACGCTGTGCCGCCGGTATTCGACAGGTTCAGGCCGCGCAGAGTGTTACCTTGTGCCAAAGTGAGGTTATTGGTGCTGTGGGCGATTACCGGGCGAGTGCCGCTGGTTCCCGGCAAGGCATCGCTATCGATCGGCGGCGTTAAGCCGGTAATAGCGCTCAGGCTGGCGGTTGCTCCTTGGCCGATCAATTTTTGGTTATTCAACAAGGTCAACGGACCGGCATAGTTGGTCGCGGTTTGTCGATACAGGAAGATATTATCGCCCGTGCCGTCAGCCGCGCCACTATTGAAATTGGCGATGCTGTTGAATGGCGAACCCAACCGCCCGTCGCCGTTAGTCCCCGCGTTATTGTCGATGAACCAGAGCATGTCACTCACCGTCAGCAAGACTGTCGCGGCAGGGCTGCTGCCAAAACCGTTGCCGACCGTGTAGGTGAAGCTGTCGCTGCCTTCGAAGCCGGGCGGCGGGTTATAGCTGAACGTGCCGGTGGTGGTATTGACACTGACATTACCGCCGTTAGCCGAGGTGGCATCGAAGGCGGTGATGCTGATTTGATCCCCGCCATCGTTGCCAAGCACGCTAAAGCCGGAACTATTTGTCGTATTGATGCGAACATTACCGGTCACGTCACGCGGGCCGTCATTGGCGATCGTCGGACGTTCACCAACAGCGATGGTTACCGTGGCAGTGCTGCTGCCAGCAGCGTTCATTAAGGTGTAGGTGAAGGTGTCCGGGCCGGTGAAGGTGGCACTCGGTGGCGTATAAGTAAACTCGCCATTGGCATTGACATTAACCGTACCGCCTTGGCTGCTTGTGTTGTCAAAAGCGGTCACGGTGGCGGCTGGAGAGCCCAGCGTATCATTAGCCGTTACCGCGGGTGTATTGGCCAAGGCACTGCTATCAAGTGTGATGTTCAGCACCGTATGGAAGGCATCACCGGGGCTGCTCGCCATGTTGGGAAAATCGTCGTTCGCCGTGGGAGGTATAGCCGGTTCATTGGTAAAGGTACAGGTCACCGTTTCCCCGCTCGCCAAGTTGATGTTGGCGGTATTGCCCGCCGTCATGGTGTTGCTGGTGGGATCGTTGCAGACCATACCGGTCAACAGATAACCCGCTGTCGCCGTCTCGGTGACGCTGTAATTACCAGGCGCGATGTTAAAGGTCTGGGTGTTGGGCAAGGTGCCATCAGCATCATCGTCGAGAGCAAAACTGGCCGGACTCAGTCCACCGGTGGTGGTGAAGCTGAAGTCTTGCGCGGCATCGGGAACGGTGTCTTTAATGATCACGATGGTGCCCACAGCGACAGTTGTGAAGCTGAAGCTGAGGACATTGCCGGAATATTCGTCCGGCGGGTCGATGGCGTCGCTATCGTTGATGCCGTTAGTCAGAGTGACAATGCAGTTGGCATCGGAAGGCAAGTTAGCGCTGGGGGTCAGGGTCAACACAGCGCTTCCGCTACCCGAGACGGTGAATGCTTGTGAGTTGCTGTCACAGCTTAAGCCGAGATCACCCGCCGTGGCATCGACATTTTCGCTGAAGGTGATTTGCACGGTACTCGTCAGGGCTATATCGGTCGCGTTGTTGGCCGGGGTGCTGCTGACGAAATCCGGCGCAGCGTCGGTACTGAAGTTTAGAGTGAACGCAGCGGCGAGTTCGTCGGGTGGATCGACCGTGTCACTGTCGGTGACAGCGGCGGCGGGTACGGTAACGGTACAAGTCGCTCCTTCAGGGAGGGCACTATTCGGGGTTAGAGTAAGGGTGTTGATGTCGGAGGCCGGACCCGGAGTAAAGGCAACCGCAGCACCGCAATTAAACGTGATGGAGGCCGTGGTGACATCGACGTTCTCACTGAAATTCAAGGTGACGTCTTGACCGGTGCCGACCGTAGCTGCTTCGGCGGGTGTCGTTGAGGTGATCTCGGGTGCGACATCGACCGTAGTAAAGCTGGCCATGAAATCTGCCGCCATATTTTGTGGCGGATCAATCAGATCATCGTCTTCAACTTGCGCTGCAAAAACGGTGACGGTGCAACTCTCGCCATTAGCGAAATCGACGCTGGGATTGAGGGTGTAAGTCGGGTCAGCATCCGTGATTCCCAAGGTGCCAACCGCGCCACCGCTGCCGTCAATACTTTGCGTCCCGCTGGGACATACCACTTGCGCCCAGTTGCCGCTGACAGTGACATCTTCACTGAAGGTTATAGTGAGATCGCTGTTGATCGCAACACCCGTGGCGTTATTCGCTGGAAAGATGTTGCT
>JAAUQA010000100.1 GCA_012032855.1 Candidatus Competibacteraceae bacterium | reverse complement strand
ATCAGATTTCTCTCGGCTGAAAACCGTGAGTATCTCTAAACCGCTTTGTTTTTGCGAAAGTTTATATGCGGTCGCCCTGACTAGCCAGACAAGTCGGGCTGGAACGAAGCACGCTTGGACGTAATCTGCGCGTTTTAGAACGCGAGGATTTGGTGCGTTTGCACACATCGGATGACCGGCGTGAGCGGGTCATCGAACTGACAGCCAAGGGCAGATCCGCGTTAGCTTCAGCAAAACCGCTGTGGGCAAAAGCACAACAGACGATGCGACAGCTACTGGGCGACAAAACGGAATTGCTGTTCGAACTGGCCACCGAATTGAACAAGTTCAGGTCGCTTTAAACTGAAGTCATTCTGAATGCCAACGGCTTCCCGCCAGCGGGTAGAGTCAAAAATCTGAGGTACAAGCCATGACCAATAAAGCGAAAGGCGGAAAATGGGCGGGTGCAGTCACTGCGCTGATATGTGGTTCTGCAATCTTGCTGTTTTCTCTTGGTATCCGCCATACCTTTGGTCTGTTTCTTCAGCCGGTCACGGTAGAACAAGGCTGGGGACGCGAGGTCTTTGCCTTTGCCATTGCGCTGCAGAACCTGATCTGGGGAGCCAGCCAACCGTTTACCGGCATGTTGAGTGATCGTTACGGCGCCCTGCGCATCGTCTTAGTCGGTGCGGTTCTCTATACCGTGGGACTTTGGGTGATGTCCAGCGTGTCTGGTGAATTCACGTTCATACTGGGAGCCGGGATTCTCATCGGACTGGGTCTTTCGGGCACCACGTTTCCGATTATTTTTGGCACCATCAGCCGTTTGGTATCCCCTGAGCATCGCTCGTTAGCGATGGGGATCACGATGGCCGTGGGTTCATTCGGGCAATTTATCATGCTGCCGATCAGCCTGGGTTTCATCTATTGGTTGAACTGGCAAGGCGCGTTGATCGCGCTTTCGACGCTCGCTATCCTGATGTTTCCGCTGGCGTTCGGAATGAAAGAAGCACCGCGAGCCCAACCGGCGGTGGCCCTTCAAACCACTGCCCGCCAAGCGATCACGGAAGCTTTCGCGATGCGCGATTTCTGGCTGCTATCGCTGGGGTTTTTCGTGTGCGGGTTTCAGGTTGTGTTTATTGCAGTGCACCTGCCGGCCTTCTTGGCCGATGAAGGCTTGAATCCGGCGGCGGCGACCACCGTACTGGCATTGATCGGTCTGGTGAATATCGCAGGAACTTACTACGCGGGTCTGTGGGGAGGGCGGCAGCGCAAGCCCATGCTGTTGAGCTGGATCTATCTGGGTAGAGCTGCAGCTATCGCAGCGTTCCTGTTCCTGCCGCTAACAGCAAGTTCCGCATATGCGTTCGGCATACTCATGGGTTTGTTCTGGTTATCGACCGTACCACTGACCAACGGCACCGTGGCTTCAGTGTGGGGCGTGAAGCACCTGTCCATGCTCGGCGGCATTGTCTTCTTTGCCCACCAACTGGGATCGTTCGCCGGCGGTTGGCTGGGCGGTTGGTTGTATGATCGCACCGGTTCCTACGACAGCACCTGGGCTATCGCGATCGGACTTAGCGTGGTAGCCGCCGTGCTCAACTGGCCGATTCAGGAAACTCCGGCGACTGAACGGGTCGCCAAGGTCTCAGCATGATTCCATTGAAACCGCCGGGCATCGCATTGGTACTTCTGGGTGTGTTCGTGTTGACGGTCATCATCACCTGGGCATTTCGCATTTATCGGACGCCTGAGATGATCTATTTTCTGGAAAACTTCAGGCTTTGTGGTTGAGAGCTATTCCGGGGTGTATTAACAACACTTTTTTTCAGCGAACGGGTATCCAAACGCGGCTCGGCTGCGTAAGGTAAACCGTTACTCGTTCGACTGTTGAGAAGATGCCTGTGGAATCGATTTATTACGCTATTACTTGGGCTTGTCATCGCCGCTGCAAACATTGTTATGAAGACCGTTTTCGCCCTTATGTTCGGTCTCAGCTAGAGACGGTGGTTAAAGAGGCCGAAACCTGTTTTCCCGCTATTGTTGAGCATCTACCCCCTCGGATGCGCTATCTTGATCTTGAAGATATCGATGCGGAAGGCAAATCCCAGGAGAAGACCAGTCGGATTATCCTATCCGGCGGCGAAGTGTTGATCGATCCGGTTCGTGAACGCATTCTTTATCCGCTGTTGGAACGCCTGAGAGATAAATATCGGGATCAAGGCGGTGTTAAGATCGTGGTACAAACCACTGGCGACCTGCTCACCGAATCCATTATTGACGAATTGCTGGCGCGGGACATATGGATGATTTCCGTCGCCGGGATGGACGATTTCCATGTCGGGATGCAAGGCGACAAAAAGCTTTCCCTGCAGGACCAACTGACCCGCTGGTTCGAGCAAGCCGGCATGACACTATCCCAACTCGCCAGCGGTAATCGCAAATGGCTGGACGAAACCGGTCCGCTGTTCAGCTTTTTCGGTGCTACACCGGATGCTTGGATCGGCAAACTGTGGCCGCGCGGTCGCGCTTGGGAAAACGGCTTATCGACCGCCAAGTTGCAGGATAATTTCTGTAATGCCTGGTCAGGCGGTTTGAATTTTCTGCGCCACGGCTATTCTGGTTCAGAAGTGTCTATCGAACCCAACGGCAATGTCTATCCCTGTTGCATGAAAACCAAGCTACCCATTGGTAACCTAGCCGAGGAACCGCTGATCGACATCCTCGACAGCTTGCAAGGCCATCCCGTGTTCGAAGCGATAGCTACCGGCCATCCTGAACGAATGGGGATCACTTACGGCTGGGATGTGGGACAATTTATTGAGCAGTCCCGCACTACGACACCTCAAGGCAAGCCTTATCAAAACCTCTGTATCGGCTGTGATCGCTTTCATGAACAGGTGCTGGAACCGGTGATAGAATCTCTGCGCCAACAGCGCTTGTCGCAACGCCGCTCAGCCGCTTAATCGACAGTCCATCTAAATCACGAAGGAAATATTGACCATGCTGAAAATCATACCGGCGTTAGCACTGCTGGTAGCGACTTCTGTTGCTGTTGCAGCGGAATCTTGGGAGACCATCGAAGCCAAGGCGAAAGGCCAGACCGTTTACTGGAACGCCTGGGCCGGTGATGAAAAAAATTAACGCTTATATCAACTGGGCTGGTGAACAGGTCCTGGCACGCTATGGCGTTACGGTTGAACACGTCAAACTCACCGATACTGCCGAAGCGGTTTCCCGCGTGGTCGCGGAAAAAGCCGCCGGACGTAATGAAGGCGGTTCAGTCGATCTGATTTGGATTAACGGTGAGAATTTCGCCGCCATGAAACGCGAAGGGCTGTTGTTCGGACCGTGGGTGGAACAATTGCCGAATTTCACTCTAGTCGACACGATCGGCAAACCCACTACGTTGATCGATTTCACGGTGCCGGTCGAGGGCCTGGAAGCACCCTGGGGAATGGCCCAAATCGTGTTTATGTATGATAGCGCCCAAGTGTCGGAACCACCGCGCACTATCGCCGCACTTGCGGAATGGGCAAAGGCCAATCCAGGTCGTTTCACTTATCCGCAACCGCCGAATTTTCTCGGCTCGACCTTTCTCAAACAAGCCTTGATCGAACTCACTGATAATTCCGACAAATTGCAACAGCCGGTGGCCAACGATGCCGAATTCACCGCTGTTACCGCGCCACTGTGGCCCTATCTGGAAGAGTTAAACCCGGTGTTGTGGCGTTCGGGAAAAGTGTTTCCGCAGAACGGACCGGCTCAACGCCGATTACTTGGCGACGGAGAAATCGACATCGCGATTTCCTTCAGTCCGCCGGAAGCTTCCTCGGCGATTGCTAACAACGAACTGCCCGATACGGTGCGCACCTTTGTGTTGGAAGCCGGCACAATCGGTAATACTAATTTCGTCGCCATCCCCTATAACGCTAACGCCAAGGAAGGAGCGATGGTGCTGGCCAATTTCCTGCTGTCCCCGGAGGCTCAGGTACGTAAGCAAGACCCGACGTATTGGGGTGGCCTCACCGTGCTGGATTTATCCAAGCTGAGCGTTGAGGACCTTGCACGCTTCGATGCATTGGATTTAGGCATTGCTACTCTGTCACCGGCTGAGTTAGGAAAAACGCTGCTGGAACCACACCCATCCTGGATGGAACGCATCGAAGCGGAATGGCAACGGCGCTATGCCGCCGGCGGTTGATGTCCTAATTGCAAATCGGGAGTCCGCCGATTATCACCGCTGGCGGAACCTACCCGGTTTACTGTTTTTTCCACCGCTCACGCTGTTGTTACTGTTGGGCCCGGTGTTGGCTGGACTGTTCGGCACCTTACTACCAGCATTTGGTTATTTGCCCGCATTGGGCTCCAGCGAACCTAGCCTGCTCCCTTGGCGACAGCTATTCGCCGCACCCGGTTTTTGGCATTCGGTGTGGCTCTCGTTCAGCACCGGCTTGTTGGCGACCGCTATCTCATTGGCCGTTGTGATCGCTTTTTGCGCCGGTTGGCATGGGACACGTTTATTCGCTCGACTGCAACGGTTGCTGTCACCGCTATTGGCGGTACCGCATGTAACGGTTGCTTTCGGTCTTGCGTTTTTGCTCACTCCCAGTGGGTGGATCATGCGGCTGTTTTCACCTTGGGCAACCGGCTT
The DNA here is from genome assembly GCA_012032855.1 of Candidatus Competibacteraceae bacterium. The sequence continues at coordinate 4,373 of JAAUQA010000100.1, read as the reverse complement.
TACTCGGCCACCCGATCTCATCACCATTCAAGACCCCTATGGGCTGAGTTTGATGCTCAGCCTGGTCGTCAAGGAGATTCCGTTTTTGCTGTTGATGACTCTGGCAGCATTGAACCAAGTGGATGCGGCGCGCATTCGTACCGTGGCTCGCACGCTGGGCTACGGCCCGATTGCAGCCTGGCTCAAAGCAGTATTACCCAGTGTTTATCCACAATTGCGCTTACCTATTTTCGCCGTACTGGCCTACAGCGCTTCGGTGGTCGATGTCGCTTTGGTGATGGGGCCGACCACGCCGCCTCCGCTGGCCGTTCAGTTATTACGCTGGTTTAACGACCCGGAACTCAGTCTGCGCTTTGTCGCGTCGGCGGGCGCGCTACTGCAATTGCTGTTGGTGATTGGCATAATCGGTCTTTGGTGCGCGCTGGAGCAATTGGTCAAGCGGTTGGGACTGCATTGGATTCGCCGAGGTCGGCGCACCCAACAGGATCGGGGACTACGCTATTTAGCAGCCGCGCTGCTGTTATTTTGCAGCGCATTGACGATTATCGGGCTGGTCGGTATGGGGATTTGGTCGTTAGCCGATTTCTGGCGTTATCCCGATGCCTTGCCCGCAAGCTTTAGTCTTTCCAACTGGCAACGGCACGCAGAGGATTTGGTTCAACCGATTTGGAATACCATCGCCACGGCGTTGGCAGCTGCGCTGATTGCCTTAGTGCTGACTCTGGGTTGTTTGGAGCACGAGGCGCATTTCGGCCGAAGACCCTCCAACCGGGCGTTATGGTTATTATATTTACCTTTGCTGGTGCCCCAAGTCGCGTTTCTGTTCGGCGCGCAAATTCTCCTGGTGGTGACTGACCTAGACGGGTTGTGGTTGGCCTTGCTGTGGAGTCATTTAGTATTCGTATTGCCTTATGTCTTTCTGTCCTTATCCGATCCCTATCGCGCCTGGGATGAACGGTATGGGCGTACCGCGTTGTGTTTGGGCGCATCACCCATGCGGGTCTGGTTTTCGATCAAATTACCGATGTTGTTCAGACCGATATTGATTGCGCTGGCGGTTGGGTTTGCGGTCAGTGTGGGTCAATATCTACCAAGCCTGTTTGCCGGCGGTGGCCGTTATCCTACCCTGACTACCGAGGCAGTAGCCTTATCGACCGGCGCGGATCGGCGGATTATTGGCGTCTACGCGTTGTTACAGATGCTGGCGCCGTTCGTCATGTTCAGCCTGGCGCTACTGCTCCCGAACTGGTTATTCCGCCATCGGCGCGGGTTACAGGTGTCGCAATGAGTGCGTTGGAGCTGTGTCATATCAGTCTGAAACTCGGCCAGAACAGCTTGATTGAAGCATTCTCGCTGACGGTACCGGCGGGCGAAGTGACCACGGTTATGGGAGAGAGTGGTTCCGGCAAATCCACCTTGCTGGCCTATCTTTGCGGTACCTTGGCCCCAGTTTTCAAGCTGATGGACGGGTACTGATCGGCGCTCGCGATGTGACTGAACTACCGCCCGAGCAACGCCAGATCGGTATTTTATTTCAGGACGATTTGCTATTTCCGCATCTATCGGTCGGCGATAACCTGGCATTCGCGCTCAAAGCATCGGTACGGGAGCGGACGGAACGTCGCCAACGCATCGAACAAGCGCTGACTGATGCGGGACTCGGCGGTTTCTCTGAGCGTGATCCGGCTACGCTATCCGGGGGGCAACGCGCGCGAGTGTCGGTGATGCGCACGCTACTTTCGGAACCGCAGGTATTATTGCTGGACGAGCCGTTTTCCAAACTCGATGCGTCCAACCGTCGGCAATTCCGTCAGTTCGTATTCGACCATGCTCGTGAGCGGCGTTTACCGACACTGATGGTATCGCACGACCCGAAAGACGCCGAAGCGGCCAGCGGTCAAGTTGTCGAATTGACGCCGCAACAAACCGCTTATAGGCAGCAATAGCGTTACCCCGAAAATAAAAAAGCCCAACGGTTCGGCGTCAATAACCTGAACGTTGGGCTTTATCGCGCTGGTTCAGCCGGTGAATAAACCAGCGGCTAAACCAGTTTCAGCGTTTACTGCTTAGACGGGTTGGACGTTTGCAGCAGCCGGTCCTTTCGGGCCTTGCTGTATATCGAACTGCACCTTCTGGCCTTCGGCTAAGCTCTTGAAGCCGCTGCCCATAATGGCTGAGTGATGGACAAAAACGTCTTTGGAACCATCTTCCAAAGCAATAAAGCCAAAACCTTTGGCGTCATCAAACCACTTGACTGTACCTGTAGTCACGGAAATTACCTCTAGTAGGGTTAATACAGGGATTGTGTTGCAGGTCTTTCCAAAACTGCGGGAGTAGTTTCCGAAACAACAGGAATGGCACTTCCGAACTAGTTACTAAGAATTTACTGCAGTTTTTAGTTTACATGAACGGAATCAGATGTCTACCCCTATTTACCGGCCTACTCAGCGTAATACTGTTGATTGTAAGAGATGAGTATGACAGTACTTTACATTCTCGGCGGTAACCCATAAACCGAATCAAGCGTTTCATCCAGCATTCTCGGCGCCTACGGCAGTGCGATCCAGCAACCCAGCGGCGCCGCTTCAAACTGAAACTTATCCGCAAATTATTATCCAAGACCTATACATCGTTTAGTCACTGGACCATGACATCATGCGCTACTTACTTTCACTCAGTCTGTTCCTAATCCTGCCCTTGCAAACCGCTGTCGCTGCCAGCTGTCCGGCAACCTTAGATTTCACGTTTCGCTCATTGGCCGGGGAAAAACAGGTCTCGTTGTGCGACGACTACGCAGGTAAGGTGCTCCTGGTGGTCAACACGGCCAGCAAATGCGGCTTCACGCCACAATATGATGGACTGGAATCTCTTTACAAGCGATATAAGGACCAAGGTCTAGTAGTTTTGGGATTCCCATCCAATGATTTTGCTCAAGAACCGGGTTCCGAGCAGGAAATCCAGTCTTTCTGCCGGCTGACTTACGGGGTTGAATTCCCCATGTTCGAAAAGATCACGGTTAAGGGGGACGATGCTCACCCGTTTTATCGAACACTGGCCGGTACAGACAATGGTTATCCCAGTTGGAATTTCTACAAATACCTCTTGGATCGGGACGGCAATGTGGTCGAATTATTTCCCAGTTCCACCCGTCCTGAGGACGGCGCTTTAGTTGAAGCAATAGAACGATTGCTGTGAGGTGCAACATGTCAAAACAGGTGTTTGCGCCCGAGTTTGACCAATTACCCACCACGTTGCCAATTTTCCCCCTTACCGGTGCCATCGTTCTGCCGTTTGTGCAACTGCCATTGAATATCTTCGAGAAGCGCTATTTGACGATGATATTCGATGCCTTGAGCGAACGCCGAATGATTGGAATGATACAACCCAAATCGACTGATGGGGATGACATCTACCCCATCGGTTGTGCTGGTCGGATCAGCAGTTTTCAGGAAACCGATGACGGACGGTTGTTGATTTCACTGACCGGCCTATGCCGTTTTGAGGTTCAAGAAGAGATTCCGACGATACGTGGTTATCGGCGTATCATCCCGAACTGGCATCAATATGCCGAGGATTTATTGCGAAGACGAGGCGAAAGTCAACACAACCGAACTAATCGTGACCCTTAATGCGTTTTTTAAAGTTGCCCGTATCGAGGCCGATATAGACGCGCTGAAAACCTTACCTGGTCCGCAGCTGATCAATTTCTTAGCAACCAATTTACCCTTGATCCGATCGACAAGCAGGCGTTGCTGGAAGCAAGTACTGTCTTCGAAAGGGAAAAGATATTAATTGCGTTAGCCAGAGCCACAGTCACTGCCGCTTCACTCTCAACTGAGACGCGCCATTAACTGAGCTTGGGTGAAGCATTGGCGCACGCCCTGTCAATAGCCTTTCCATGCCCATTCAAGTGAACCGGATCATCAATGCACCCGTCGACAGGGTGTGGAATATTCTTACGGATACCCACCAATGGCTCCATTGGGGACCGTCGGTTCGAGCAGTGGATTGTGCTGACCGCTTTATTCGTAAGGGATCATGCGGGCGGGTGCTGACCGCGTTGGGGTTTTGGGCTCCGTTTGCCATCACTGATTTCGACCAGGATCACTACTGGTCTTGGCGAGTTTTCGGCATTCCGGCAACAGGTCATAAAGTGGAGGTTTTAGGTATGGATCGTTGCCAGCTGATTTTCGAAGTTCCTTTCGTCGCCGCCCCCTATGCCACGATTTGTAAAATCGCCATGAAACGGATTGCTCACCAAAGCCAAGGTATGTTTGTCACGGGGTCGTAGGGGATAACTTATGCTAAGTGATGTATCCCACTGGTATTCACTCTCCACCTTAGGCGATTTCTGTCAAAGAAAATACCTGCTT
>JAAUQA010000571.1 GCA_012032855.1 Candidatus Competibacteraceae bacterium | reverse complement strand
TTTCAAAACCTTCCGGGTCGAGGATGCCCCGGAAGTGGTGATCAAAACGGCTTTAAAGGCCGCCAATCTGATCGGCGATGGCCTGTACGGCGTTGATCTCAAACAAACCGACAAGGGCCTAGTGGTCATCGAAATCAACGATAACCCCAATATTGATGCCGGCGTCGAGGATCAGGTGCTCAAGGAGGATTTATACCGGGTGGTGATTGAAGATTTTGTCTGGCGGTTGGAACGCAAGAGGGCGCGTTAGCCATAGGAACACAGTTAGGAACCGCTGAATCGCCCGTCGGCAGCGAGCACGATATCGAAACGCCCGACCAATTCGCCCGCTGCATTGGTTTCCATAAAGGGTACCAGTAGTTGTTGGCGAGCGGTCGGGTCAGAGACACTGTTCAGCAAAAAATCCCTCGCGTTTTCGGCGCGCGCGACGTACATCTGGGTAACGAGTGGTTCAAAATCGGGTCCGCTAATCGCGAAATGAATATGCGGGGCGCGACCCGGATAAGCGACCGGCTTGATGGTGCGAAAGCGGTAGCCACCTTCGGCGTCGCTGAAAGATTGACCGTAGCCCTGAAAATTTTCATCCAATGGTGCATTACGGTGGTCCCAGGGATGATGATAACGACCATGAGCGTCGCATTGCCAAATCTCGATACGCGCCTGGTCAATAGGCCGGCCCCGATCATCCATCACTCGGCCTACCACATTGGCAATCTGACCTTTGGCGACACCGCTGCGTCCGGTGACGGTCACAAGATCGTTATCTTTATCCAGCGGCAGTTCGGTTGGATAAAACGGACCCGGCTCTGGCGGGGCGTTAGCGTGACCGCTTGCACCGCGGACACCATGCTGATCGAAGTTAGACCGAAAACCGCCAAACCGGCGCTTAACAGACGTCGCCGAGGATTATTCACAGAATGCGACATGGCAGACTCTCCAGGTTGAGTTGTCTTGACTCTGACCATGAATGATCCAATGAATTTCAGTTGGTGCTGGATGTCACCAGCAGGAGCCGCTAGCATGACGAGCAACAACCTCCAATTACCGCACACGCCCAAAGAAAGGGGACGCGCATGAATACGCTCATGAATAAGTATCTTATCGCTCTGTTTTTGTCACTGGGAATGATCTCCAGCTATGCCAAAGCAAGCTCCTGGAGCAACGTGCGCAACCCTGTATCGGCATCTCCTCAATCGATCGGTTTCTATAGCGCCGGCTGTCTAGTTGGCGGACAGTCGTTGCCACTCAAAGGGCTGGGTTTTCAAGTGATGCGCCCGAGTCGCAACCGGTATTACGGCCATCCTGATCTGGTGGCGTTCGTGACGCGTTTGGCGCGCCAAGCCGCGCTGCGCAACGACCACATACTGATCGGGGACTTATCGCAACCCCGTGGCGGTCCGATGGCTTATGGTCACAGCAGTCATCAGGTCGGATTAGATGCGGATATATGGTTCGAGCCGGGGCCGCAGGGACGGAATTTAAGCCGCTCAGAAATCGAAAAGATGCCGATGCGTTCGACTATTGTTGCCGCTCAGGGCCGCGTAAACCCCCAACGCTGGTCGTCCCGGCAGCGGGATTTGCTGAAATTGGCTGCCGAAGATCCAGTGGTCGCGCGTATTTTCGTCAACCCCGTCATCAAACAAGCACTGTGCCGCAGCGAAGGAACGGATCGGGCGTGGTTAAGAAAAATCCGCCCCTGGTGGGGACACGATGCTCATTTCCATGTCCGTTTACACTGTCCCGCCGGCAGCTATGACTGCCGAGACCAGAAGCCGCCACCGCCCGGTGACGGCTGTGCTGAGGGAGTCAATCAGTGGGTCGAGGAAATCCGACAAGCGGCATTAAATCCACCCAAGTTTCGCCCTCCTGCCAAGAACAAGCGCAAAAGCGCCGTATTACCGGCTACTTGCCAAACGGTACTCAGTGGCAACTGGGCATCGCAATCCACTCGTGTGTCGGTTCCAAGCAATTAATCTTCTCCCTCTAGGGAGAAACCAATTTTCAGGCTGACCTGCCATTGCTTGACGAAACTCTTGTCGATATAGCCACGTGTTCCGATCACTTCGAACCAACGCAGGTGCCTGATGGTTTCCGAGGCGCGTGCCACGGCGTTTTGGATAGCGTCTTCGATACTGGTGGAAGAGGTACCGGTCAATTCAATGTGTTTGTAAACATGATCGGTCATGTCGGTTCTCCGTTCGGAATGAAAGGAATAAAGGCGGGGTGCAAGTTTCTAGTGGCTGGATTGAATCTATTAGTTTAGGTGGTTAGCACAGTTTCGCTATGGACAACGCCTCAATGATGACCATCAGCTGTTCAGGTACGGTTCAGTTTGTTTAGTTTAATATTGAAACTGACCTCTCTGCGTTGGTGGGCGTTTACCGAGACCCAGTGTCTCGGTTTTTTTTGCCTTCACACTATAACGCGCAAATACCTTGAGTTTTGTAAGCCTATATAGTCAAATAATTTGAACCCGCCAGAGTTCCGCTGGAGCAGACGGATGTTCAAACAGTTACACAGATTGGACCGGCAGATTATCGGCTGTATGGAACGTTATAGTCACCTGCTCCATCGTGTGACGCTAGGAGTGTTTTTCATTTGGTTAGGCACCTTAAAAACCTTTGGAGTCAGCACCGCCACCTCGTTGATTGCTCATGTTGTGTATTGGGGTGAGCCTCAGTTTATGGTACCCATTTTTAGGTTGGTGGGAGGTTGCGATAGGCGTTTGTCTAGTTTTTCGCCCCTTGGTGCGAGTAGCGCTGACCTTATTGATAATTCGTTTGCCAGGCACAGCGCTAGCGCTAATTTTGTTGCCGGAAACTTGTTTTGTTGACGTCCCTTTCGTCCCTACCCCAGAGGGTCAGTACTTGATCAAAGATATGATATTGATTGGTGCGGCCTTGGTGATTGGCAGTACCATCAACAAGGAAAGCACCCGGGCATTTACCATTGAAGGAAATGGCCTGCAAAGTTGTTCGTCGTAAAGTCAGTGTGGCCGAT
>JAAUQA010000099.1 GCA_012032855.1 Candidatus Competibacteraceae bacterium | reverse complement strand
ATATTTTGTTAAGTGGTCTCGAATATGGTCGGGTACGCGCTATGCTGGATGAAACCGGTCAAATGATCAACGAAGCCGGTCCGTCCATTCCTGTAGAGGTGTTGGGTTTGTCCGGTACACCGAACGCGGGTGATGAAGTGATCGTGGTGAACGATGAGCGCAAAGCACGCGAGATCGCTTTGTTCCGACAAGGTAAATTCCGCGAGGTCAAGCTGTCCAAGCAGCAGAAGGCCAAGTTGGAAAACGTGTTCGGGCAAATGGAAGAAGGTAAGGTCAGTACTCTCAATGTGGTGCTCAAAGCCGACGTGCAAGGTTCAGTAGAAGCGCTGAGCGATGCGCTGACGCGCCTGTCTCGTGATGAGGTGAAAGTCAAAATTGTTGCCAGTGGTGTCGGTGGAATCAATGAATCGGACGTTCATCTGGCGGTCGCATCCGAGGCTATTTTAATCGGCTTTAATGTACGCTCCGACAACGCAGCCAAGAAATTGATTGATGAGGAAGGCGTCGATTTACACTATTACAGCGTGATTTACGACGTCATTGATGAAGTCAAGCAAGCGCTCCAAGGCATGTTGCAACCCGAGTTCAAAGAGCAAATGGTTGGGCTTGCTGAAGTGCGCGATGTGTTCCGTTCATCCAAGTTTGGTGCGATCGCCGGTTGCATGGTTTTGGAAGGCGTGGTGCGGCGCAATAAACCGATTCGGGTGTTACGCGATAATGTGGTGGTTTACGAAGGCGAGCTGGAATCTCTGCGACGCTTTAAGGACGATGTCAATGATGTGCGGGCGGGTACCGAATGCGGTATCGGTGTGCGCAACTACAATGACATTAAGCCCGGTGATCAAATCGAGATCTTCGAACGCGTCGAAGTCATTCGCACCTTGTAAGTGGTGTTTGCCCTAGCGCTGGATTTCCCCAGCTCTCCAGCGTTTACCAGGAGGACAACGATATGCCGAAGGAATTTCCTCGCACCCGTCGGGTTGGCGAACAAATCCGTCGCGAATTAGCACAACTGATCCGGGTCGAGATCGGCGATCCGCGTTTGGCTATGGTGTCCATCACTACCGTGGCGGTGAGCCGGGATCTAAGCTATGCCAAGGTGTATGTGACGATTCTGGGTGATCCTGGCGAACGGGCCGGGCTGGTTGCAAAACTCAATCATGCCGCCCCTGGGTTACGTCATCACCTGGGTCGGCTTATGCGTATCCGTAAAGTGCCCAATTTGACCTTTATTTATGATGAAGTGGTTGAGCACGGTGCTCAGCTTTCTTCCCTGATCTCCGCCGCCGTGGCTGAAGATAATGCTCGGCACCAGTCCACCGGCGACGAAGAACCCCTTTCCTCTGATATTATCCGATAAACGCGGGTTGCGGCGCTTGCCGCTGCCCATGTTGTTAGGCTGCCCCTGCTGCATTCAAGAGAATGATTGTGCAACGAAACAGATCCGTTAACGGGATCTTATTGTTAGATAAGCCCAGCGGATTAACTTCTAATGCCGCATTACAAAAAGTCAAGCGCCTGTACTGTGCTCGCAAAGCCGGCCATACCGGAAGTTTGGACCCACTGGCCAGCGGCATGTTGCCTATTTGTTTAGGCGAGGCCACTAAATTCGCCGGATTTTTGTTGGATGCGAATAAACGGTATCGATTCGCCTGTCAGCTGGGTGTTGTGACCGACACCGGTGATGCTGAGGGTGAGGTGGTCTCCACGTGTGCAGTACCATCATTAACGCAAGCAACGGTTAATGATGCTCTCGCGCAGCTTACCGGCGACATAAAGCAATTACCACCGATGTACTCGGCGCTCAAACACCAAGGACAGCGCTTATATAAACTCGCCCGGCAAGGACAGGTAGTGGAGCGGCAACCCCGCCCGGTCACTATTCATTCGCTTCATTTACTCGGCTTGGAGGGTGACTGGATAGAATGCGAAGTGCATTGTTCCAAAGGGACTTATGTGCGCACGCTCGCCACCGATTTGGGCGAACTGTTGGGGTGTGGCGCCCATGTCGTAGCATTGCGCCGAGTTGGCGTAGAACCTTATGTCAGCCAGCGTATGGAGAGCTTGGACGAGCTCGAAAAACAAGCGGATCAGGGTTATGGCGCATTGGATGCGCTGCTGTTGCCGCTGGATTCAGCGCTGGCTGCGTGGCCGGTGTTTCGAGTGAGTGAAACAATGGTTAATTCTTTATTCCAAGGCCATTCCGTTCGATTAGATTGCCTGGCTCAACAGGGGCGGGTTCGGCTGTACCATGCGGAACGCTTTTTAGGTGTTGGTGAAATAAGAGATGGTGAGCGGGTGATACCGCGACGACTAATAAGTGGGGTCAGGTCTTGATGAAACAGATTTTTAAGTTGGGCCTCGTCTCTGAAGCCCAACCTTCTGAATAGCAGATCTTAGCGGTTTACAAGGGATCACCATTGCCATCAATAGCGAACACGCGCAATCCATCTGGGTCGGGGTCGCTAGCATCCGGAATCCAAGGGGCAAGGCAATCCCGATCCTGAACACGAGGATCGGTTAGAGCCAACAGGAAATTGACAATATCTGCAGTCTCTCCATCGCTCAGCGCAACGTCCTGAATAGCAGGTCGGCCGGATACTCGCAGCGTTAACAACTGATCTACGGCAGCCTGGGTATTCGCTACCGCATTAGTCCGCTGAATACCCGGATCGAGCTGGTTATAGTCGAAGCTAACCGCTGCTTCGGGCGCATTCAAGTGGTGCCTGACGATCCCTTCCAAGGTGTCGTAAACGCCCGTATGTCGATAGGGGCCGGTTCCCCAACATTGAGCAGGGTAGGCGTGCGGAAGGCATAGCGGTCAGTCTGATTGCCGGTGTCTCGCATCCGACCGAAATCATCGTCGCCGGTCGTACCATCTCCTTTACCTCGCCCCACTTGCGGAATGACCAGCACATAGAATTCTTCATCGGTGAAGAAGTCACCGCCATGACAAGTGGCGCAGCCGGTGCCTGCCTCGTCGATAGAGCGGAGAACAACACACCGCCGCGTTTTGCGGAGCGGCTAATCGCCGTATCGTCGCCTTCAACATACGCCTTCCAAGGTGTTTCCACAAAGATTTGGGAACGTTCGTATTCAGCGATCGCCAAGGCGATGTTACGATAGGTAATCAATGCTTCAGGTGTGCCGGCAGGATCGTTGAAAGCGATACGGAACTGTTCCAGCCAGAAATTGACCGGCAGTTCTCCAGTACCGATGCCATAGTCGCCGATCCGGGCTTGCAGATGCGCGCGCGCAGCGGCATTGTTATTGCCCGCCTCGAATACGAAGCCGCGCATTTCCTCTGCAGAAGTGACCGGAAAAAAGCCTGTGCATCAGTCGGCGTCGGACCGACCTCCGGGTCCGCGAATCCAAACTGGGTATCCGGCGTGCGGATGCCTAAGCCGTCATCACCGTTGAAACCGGGCATTTTGCCCAGACTTTCAATCCTGCCATCGAAGAAGAGCACTTGATCCCAAAGCGCCATGTAAAACAATGTTAAAAATCATCCAGGCTGAGAGGCTTATCTGGGTTAATTAGCGAAGTGAAAACGAGGATCTAGTGCGTCTTGTAAGCCATCGCCCAGAAAATTACATGCCATGACAGTGACAAAAATCAACGCACCGGGATAAAACGCTAAATGTGGGGCTGACCAGAGCAATTCCTGAGCATTGCTCAACATATTGCCCCAGCTTGGCAACGGTGGTTGGATGCCCAAACCCAGAAAGCTGAGCACCGATTCCAACAGAATGATATGGCCAACCGATAAAGTGGTCGCGATAATGATCGGCGAGATCACATTCGGCAGAATATGCACCGCCATAATCCTTACCGGTCCGGCCCCGACGCTTTTAGCGGCCAGCACGTATTCGCGCTCTCGTACAGTTAACGTGGCACCGCGCACCAGCCGCGCTACTTGAGTCCAGCCGAATAGTGCCACGATCACGATAATGCGGTACAGGCTAACCGTTTCCGCTTGAACCAATGCAACCGGTAGGCCGAGCTTGTTGAGATCAATCGCCGCCAACACGATCAACAACGGCAATAGCGGCAAGGCGAGCACCCCGTCGGTGAAACGCATCAAAATCATGTCACAGCGACCGCCTAAATAGCCTGCGACCAGACCGATTGCGGTGCCGATCAAAGCTGCCGCGGCAGCGCCAACCAAACCGACAACGACCGAGACTTGACCACCGTAAAGCAAGCGTAGCAACACATCTCGCCCGAGTTCATCGGTCCCCAGCCAATGTTGCGCTGAAGGCTCTTGCAAGCGCTTCAGCAGGCTCACCGCGTCGGCATCCAGCCCGAGCGCAACTTCGAGCAGTGGCGCGCTGAAGATCAACCCCGCTAACACACTCAACAACACCCCGCCGGTCAATGCTAGGCGATGGGCCAAAAAGCGCTGTAGGGTTGGCCGGATTGTCCGAAAAAGTTTCATTGATACTGAATCCGGGGGTCCAGCCAGGCATAGGCCAGATCAGCCAGCAAATTACCCAGCAATGTCACTCCGGTAGCTAACAATAGCGCCATCAAGGCAAGATTGAAGTCGTTTCCCATAATCGCGTCGTAAATCAACTTGCCCATGCCGGGCCAGGCAAACACGGTTTCCGTCACCAATGCACCGGAAAACAGCGTACCGAATTCCAGTGCCAATACGGTTACCACCGGAATCAATGCATTGCGCAGCGCATGGTGGAGCACGATACGGCGAGTACCGGCACCTTTGGCGCGAGCGGTACGAATATAATCCTGCCGCATTACCTCCAACATGGCCCCGCGCATGAAGCGGATGTGCCCGCCGATGCTGGCGATGGTCAGCGTCATCACCGGCAATATCAGATACTGCAATCGTTGCCAAAATCCGGCGGCTTGCAAATCACCTGTCCCGCCTGCCGGTAACAGATTCCACTGTACAGCAAACAATCCGATCAACATCAAGGCCAGCCAAAACGCCGGAATCGATATTCCCGCAAACGCTAGGCCGTTAATCAGATAATCCCGCATCGAATAAGGCTTCAATGCGGCAAAAATCCCCGCCGGTAGTGCAATAATGAGCGATACCAGTACACTGCTTCCCAGCAGCAGCAAGGTATTGGCCAAGGCTGGTCCCAGTACTCGCAACACCGGTGCCGCATAGAGGCGGGAATGGCCGAAATCTCCAGTCAGGGTATTGCCTAGCCAACGCAACCAACGTTCGACAATGGGCTGATCTAAACCGTACAACGCTTTCAGCCGTTGCGCATCGGCAGCGCTTAGATTCGGGTCGGCGCTGATCATCAGATCAATAGGATCGCCGGGCATCAACCCCATCAGCCCGTACACCGCAAAGGACATCAGCAGCAAGACTACCGCTGCCTGCGCTAGGCGATTTAGCGTCAAACGGATCATCGTGCTGCGGGAAAGTGGCAGGCGACCCGATGCTCCAGTGGGCGTTGAGGGGCCGGGGTGAGTTCAGGTAAGTGTTCCCGACAAAGCTCCTGGGCGTTCGAGCAGCGGGGATGATACGGACAACCATTCGGCGGATTCGCTGGGCTTGGCAAATCGGCTGTTATCGGACTGGCCCGACGACGGCGACCGATTACCGGAACTGCATCAAGTAGCGAGCGGGTATAGGGATGGGCAGGGTTGCGGAATAAGGTGCGACGCGGCGCGGTCTCGACAATCCGTCCCAAATACATGACTGCGACTCGGTCGGCGAGATGATTCACAATGACCAAATCGTGACTGATCAATAAATAAGCAATCCCCAAGCGTTCCTTGAGCTCTGTCAAAAGGTTGAGGATCTGACTTTGTACGGAGACGTCCAATGCGGACAGCGGTTCGTCGGCAATGATCAGCTCCGGCTCCAAGGCCAGGGCCCGGGCGATAGCAATGCGCTGGCGTTGGCCACCGCTGAATTCGTGAGGATAGCGCGTGAGTCCGGCAGGATCGAGACCAACGGATTGCATTAAGACGGCGCACCGCTCGCGCTGTTCACTAACAGTGCCGATACGGTGCACGCGCAAGGGTTCGGTCAAAATGGAGGCCACAGACAAGCGCGGGTTGAGTGAAGAGAACGGATCTTGAAACACCATTGTACCCGGCGTCGCAATGGTTTGAGCTGACGCGCCGGCAGCGTGGTAACGTCCTGATCCGCGAGCCTGATGCGGCCTTTATCGGGGGTCTCGATCAAACCTAATAGACGCGCTAAAGTGGATTTACCGCAGCCGCTTTCTCCCACCAAGCCCAGCGTTTCGCCGCGCTCAACGGTGATGTCCACCCCGTTGACCGCCTGTATAGGGGGGGCGGAACGGCCAAACGCTCTGCTGGAAGCGAATTGCTTGACTAAGGCTTGGGCAGCGAGTAACGGCATTCAACAGCGAATCTGTTGTCGGGTGTACTCATCCAACGGCATTACCACCGCTTGCTCGACAACCGGCTGGCGAAACTGGTCGCCGAATTCTAGTTCTAGCCGGAAATCGAAATGTTCGAAAAACCGCTCGAATAGCGTCCCGCCATAGACGCCGGTCGCATAAACCCGATCATCCTCGGTCTGTAACGCGATGGCAGCCAGTGGTTGCGGCGCAGGACCGGATAATACCCGAGCGCCTTGGCTGGGATCATAGATGCTGTGTTCTGAACAGCATTGGATTACCCCAGCGCGGCGTTCGATTTTATTCTCTTTACCGAGAAAACCGACGGCGTCCTCACGATAACCGATGAAACTGACCTTGGCGGACGGATGAGTCAGTTGGTGAGCGCAAATGGCGGAAAATGCTACCACCGAGCGGTCTGGTCCAACCCCGCCGCGCCAACGATAAGATTGTCCATCGGCTGTCGCCAGCTCTGCCGACTCGACGGTAGGTTCGGCAAGTTTCAGCAGGAAACAAGGGGTGCTGGCATAGGGATAAAAAAACACGTGATCACGGGCTGTGGGCAGCGTATCGCAACTCAATGGCTTGCCATTGGAATCTACCAGCAACACGCGTCCGTAGTCGGTCAGCGGATTATCTGCCATTGTTCGCCTGGAACCGGCTAATAATAGCGCCGAAGCGCTACAGACATGCATGAACTTGCGCCGTGAATAGGTTTGGTCTGTCACAGCCTTGCCTCGTGTGAGTGTTTAATTGACAGCGACAACCCGCTGTGCGCTCTCTTGCATTCGCCGCAGTGCTTCGCGGACCACCTCGGAACCAGCGCCGCGTCGATGGGCATTTTCGCTCAGATAGCGACGCCAAGCGCGGGCGCCGGGCTGGCCCTGAAATAGTCCCAACAAATGCCGGGTGCCTGCAATTAGTGGAACGTCGTCAATCTGTTCCCAATAATCCAACCATTGTTCGATGACCTGATAACGGCTCGGCGGTGGTTCCTGATCTTCGAAAAAGCGGTTATCCAATTGGGTCAGCATATAGGGGTTCTGATAAGCGGCTCGACCAAGCATGGCACCATCCAGATCAATCAAGTGATCAGCGACCTGTTCCAAATCAGTCAAGCCACCGTTGATCACGATGTTCAGCTCGGGAAAATCCACTTTGATTCGGTGCACGATGTCGTAGCGCAAGGGAGGAATGTCGCGGTTTTCTCGGGGACTGAGACCGGTCAGCCAAGCTTTGCGGGCATGAATAATGACTGTTCGGCAGCCGGCAGCGGCAATCAGTTTAACAAACCGGACCAATTCCGTGTATGAATCCTGCTCGTCGATACCGATACGGGTCTTAACGGTAACCGGAATGCTTACCGCAGCGTGCATAGCCGCAACGCAGTCAGCGACCAAGTGCGGCTCCGCCATCAGACATGCCCCGAACCGACCGGACTGAACCCGATCACTGGGACAACCTACATTCAGATTGACCTCGTCGTAACCCCACGCTTGGGCGATGTCCGCACATTGAGCCAATGTCTTGGGCTCGCTCCCGCCTAGTTGCAAGGCGATCGGATGTTCCGCCGGATCATGGCCCAGCAAATGATCCCGGTCACCGTGAAGGATAGCGCCGGTAGTCACCATCTCGGTGTACAGCCGGGTATGCCGTGTCAGCAGTCGATGGAAGTACCGACAATGCCGATCGGTCCAATCCATCATTGGCGCGACACAGATGCGATGGGAGTTGACCGACTTAGAATTTTCTATATCTAACAAAGCTATATCGTATGTTTTTAGTTGCGATTATGACCGAAAAGCGTTAAGCCGCGCCGTTGCAAAGACGGCAGTATCGGCTACACAACCCCGGTTAGAATACGTTGAAATGGCAAACTCGTACACCAGGAAGCGCGGACGTTCGATCGTCGACGCCATGCCAAGGAATGGGCTCAAAGGCGAGAGCTTGCACTAAATGAGCCGGGCGGCGTGGAAACGGCGAAGCAGCCCAAAAACACAGTCGGTGAGTTGATTCAATGGTACCTGAACGATCGCGACGATCTCAACGAACTTGGGCGCACTGAAAGGGCGTCGCTCCAACATTCAACTTGTTGCTTGCTGGTAGGTGACCCCAAAAATCGTATCCCCCAACCATTTCTTAAACGACGGATTGTCGCTGAACTGTTTGAACAACTCGGTGTGGTCGGCTAACAAGTCGATCATGACCCGCTGCAGCGCGGCGTCGTGCTCGATCCGGGCGGTTTTCTTGTCGTTGTTCTTGATGGCGTTTTGGTAAGCCGCGTCCGCTGCCACCTTGGCTGGAATTTCCTCAGCAATGACCTTGCTGATTTTGTCGCCATCCTTCCAATCGATATTCCCGAACTGATCATTGAACGCCTTGATGATGTTGCTCAGTTGGTCCAACTCCGGTTCCGGTTTGCGGCCACCGCCACCTTCGTTATATGGATCAAGTTCACCGTCTTGGTCAGCAAGACTGATATTAATGGTTGACTTACTTTCAGTCCGGTAGCTGTCCATGTCGATAGCCTCCAGGATGCCCCGGGACAGGTCTGCCTCCTTGGGTGCAGGGAGCTTGGGAATCAGAAAGTTCAGGAAGATGGACAGTTTCGTCCCAGGCGGCATTCGAGTACGGGAGGATAGACGAAAGAAAGCCGTAAGTGC